>CAZLIG010000012.1:0-12703 GCA_964559415.1 uncultured Rhodospirillaceae bacterium | reverse complement strand
GTTGCGGTCCGTAGCGTCGCGCGGGAGCGCCGGGATAATGTCGCTGCCGATGCGGATCGTGCCGCCCGCCTTGGCGCGCTTGGGGGTGCCCTTTTCGATTTGATCGACAATATCGGCGAGTTGGTCGCCGAGGAATACCGAGATGATGGCCGGAGGGGCTTCGTTCGCGCCCAAGCGGTGGTCGTTACCGGGAGAGGCGACGGAAGCGCGCAGCAGGTCGGCATGGGTGTCGACGGCCTTGATGACGGCGCATAGCGTGAACAGGAACTTCGCGTTTTCGTGCGGGCTGGAGCCGGGGGAGAGCCAGTTTTTGCCGTCGGGGCCGACCAGCGACCAGTTGTTGTGCTTGCCCGAGCCGTTGATGCCCGCGAAGGGCTTTTCGTGCAACAGGCAAACGAGGCCGTGACGATGGGCTATTTGCCGCATCATTTCCATGCACATGGCGTTGTGATCGACGGCGAGGTTCAGCTTTTCGTAAATCGGGGCGATCTCGAACTGCGCGGGGGCGACTTCATTATGCCGCGTCTTGGCGGGCATTCCGATCTTCCACAACGCTTCGTCGAGGTCTTCCATGAACGCCAAAATCCTTGGGCGGATGGCTCCGAAGTAATGGTCTTCCATCTGCTGGTGGCGCGCGGGGGTGCTGCCGAACAGCGTGCGGCCTGTTTGAAGCAGGTCGAGACGCTTTTCGTAGAACTTGCGGTCGATGAGGAAGTACTCTTGCTCGCAGCCGAGCGTGGCATAGGCTTTCGTCACCGATTTAACGCCGAACAGCTTCCCTGCCCTTTCCATTTGCGCTGCCATGGCGGTGTTTGAGCGGAGCAGCGGGGTTTTCTTGTCGAGCGCGTCGCCGTGGTAGCCGCAGAAGATGGTGGGGATACACAGCGTCGTGCGGTCTTCGCCTTCCTTGATGAAAGCGGGGCTTGTGGGGTCCCATGCCGTATAACCACGCGCTTCGAACGTGGCGCGCAGGCCGCCCGAGGGGAATGACGATGCGTCGGGTTCGCCTTGGATCAACTCCGCAGCGCTGAATTCCATCACGACGCCGCCGTTGCCGTCGGGGGAGATGAAGGAGTCATGCTTTTCGGCTGTCGTGCCGTTGAGGGGCTGGAACCAGTGGCAGTAATGGGTGGCACCCTTCGATACGGCCCATTCCTTCATGGCCTTGGCAACTGCGGGCGCGAGTGCGGGGTCGAGCGCGCCGCCATCGTTGATAGTTTTGCTCAAGGACTCGCAGGCTTTCTTCGAGAGCCACTTCTTCATCGATTTGAGGCTGAAAACGTTTTCGCCGTAAATTGTTTCGATTGACCGCACTTTTGTTTCCGTTGCTTTTGCCATGAAAACCCCTCTGCGCCACCTTTTTGGCGGCAGGTTAAAATTCAGCGGCATCCTATTGTTTTGGCATAAGAACAGCAAGAATGAAGTTTTTTAACGATACTTGGCGGGGTGCCGATTTAGGTCGATTTGGCGCAATTTTGTGCTATTGGAACCGCCATGACGATTTCTTCTCATATAGCCGTTGTCGGAGCCGGACCCGGGGGGCTTATGGCGGCGCAGGTGCTTGCCGAGGCTGGACACAAGGTTACGGTTTATGACCGGATGCCCTCGCCGGGGCGGAAGTTTTTAATGGCCGGTCGGGGCGGGCTGAACCTTACTCACAGCGAAGCGCTTGAAAAGTTTATTCTTCGCTATGGCGAGGCCGCGGAGTGGCTTGGCTCTCCTGTTCGGGAATTTCCGCCTGAGGCTGTGCGCGTTTGGTGCGAAAAGCTGGGGCAGCCGACCTTTGTGGGGAGCAGCGGACGTGTTTTTCCAGAGGCTTTTAAAGCCACGCCATTGCTGCGGGCCTGGCTGCGGTATCTTGAGGAGCTTGGGGTCAAGTTCGAGTTTCGGCAACAGTGGATGGGATGGAGAGACTCCGGCGAGTTGGTCTTTAAGGGGCCGGGTGACAAGACCTTTTATGTCAAGCCGGATGCCGCCCTCCTCGCTTTGGGCGGGGCATCGTGGCCTCGTCTGGGATCGGACGGCAACTGGGTGCCGGTGCTTGAGGAAAGCAAGATCAGGCTTTCGCCGTTGAGGCCTGCGAACTGCGGGTTTGTCGTTAAATGGTCCAAGGAGCTTATCAAGCGATGCGCGGGGCAACCTATTAAGCCGCTGCGCGCTCTCTTTGACGGGCAAGAAGTTCGCGGAGAGGCGATGATCACCGAGGCGGGTATTGAGGGCGGCGCGATTTACGTGCTTTCTTCCCGTTTGAGAGAGGCGATTGCGAAAAACGGCATCGCTACGTTGCACCTCGACATTCGGCCCGATCTTTCGCTCGATCAACTGGCGAAGAAGCTTGAGGCTCCGCAAAAGACCCAGTCGCGCTCCACCTTTTTGCGGAAGGCGGCGGGGCTTTCTCCGGTTGCCATCTCATTGGTTCAGGAAGTTTTGCATAAGAACGACTCGGCGGCGGAGTCTCCTGCCCGATTGGCGCGGCTTATCAAGGCTCTGCCTTTGACGCTCACTGCGCCTTTTCCGATTGAACGCGCGATTTCGACGGCGGGCGGCATTTGCAGGGATGCGCTTGACGAGAAATTTATGTTGATCGAAAAGCCCGGAACATTTGCTGCGGGAGAGATGCTCGATTGGGAAGCGCCTACCGGGGGCTATTTGTTGCAGGGGACGTTTAGCACCTCCGTCGCGGCGGCGCGGGGGATTTGCAGGTGGGTGGAGAGAGAGCGGAAGTAAGTTTCGCTCGCTCATCCGCTTTTTGCAGAACGGCTTGTTGGCGATCCTTCTTTAACCTATCTTTTTGGGGTTATCTCCTCTTCTTTGAAAGGAGTCCTCATGCGAACATTTTTCGTTGCCTGTTCAGGCGCTCTGCTTTGCGCGGCGCTTTTGGCCTGCCCGGTTTCGGCTCATGCGATTGATCCTTCAAGTCCTGTCGTTGTTTCGGCGGGGGAGAAGTTTTCGCTTAACCTGAAGTCAAACCCCACGACAGGATATCAGTGGCAGCTTGCGCGGCCGCTGAACGAAAACGTGGTGCGCTTTGTGGACAAGACTTTTACACCTTCCGCAGAGGCCACGCCTTCGGGACCGAAAATTGTTGGCGCGGGGGGCGTGGAGGTTTGGACTTTTGAGGCTACCGGGAAGGGAACGGCGGAGGTGCCGCTGGTGTATGTGAGGCCTTGGGAGAAGGATGGGAAGGCGGAAGGGAGTGCGCGGTTTCGGGTGGAGGTTAGGTGAGCGGAAATGCTCTGACTTACTTGGACTTTCTTTTCGGACGATGCCCTACTGAGTAAGTTCAATTCCTTTCACAAGCAAAATCTCTCTTTTCCCTATATTATCGTGAATGTTGGCTGCGATAGTGTATTTGCCCAACTTATCTTTCGGTTCGAAGCGGACTTTAATGAACGAGCTGTTATCAAAGACACTAAAGCGTACGGGGACTTTCCGTTTGAGTGCGATGAGGCCTTTGTTATCAACCCCATCATAAATTTTTCCGGTCGGATCCGATATTTTCATGTCGAAGGTAACGTCTGACTGCAAGTCGTTAGACAATGCCATTCCGGCAAAAACGAGCTTTATAGCCACAACATCCCCACGTTTCGCTTTACTCTTTTCCCTGAAATATATGCCTTCGCTTGATGGTTTACCGTACTCTTTCAGTTCACCTTCGTCGGTAACAATCAGCATCGCAGAAAATTCCCCATCTTTATTGGGGAATGAGTTCTTTTCAATGCGCTTTTCAACACTCATGCTTATTGCCTGAAGCTTCTCCTTCACCTCCCCTGAACGAGCCAGAATTTCTTTGTGGACAAGGCGGTTAACCAGTTCGTGCTGAAGCATATTGCTGCTCAATGACCATTGAGCAGCTCCACGTGTAAGCATGTCGATCGTCTTTTCGCCGGAAAGATTGATATGTTCGTCCAGTACATTAATAATTTTTTGGACATACTTCTCTTCGCCAGTCGCGAAAAAAGCGCTCCACATCATATCCAGATGCTCAGGTTTTTGGGGTGAGATGTCAGCCAAGGACCTTGCGGACGCTTTTGAGAATTTTGGAGTCTCATTAAAAAGTTCAGGAATCGCATCTCCCCTTCCTGAAAGCCATAAGCCTAGTTCCACCGCTTTCTTCGTATTTCCAGTTGGATTGGCGCTTTTAACCCATTCTGATATTTGAGTGGAATTATCTCTGAAAATGAATGAAAGGAAGGCCGCTATTGATGGTACCGCTGTGCTTTTATTTTCCAGAATTTGCGCGCTTTGAAGCCATTGGATAAATTGCCCCGTTTTAGAAGCGTCTTTGTGCATGTAGTAGTACGACATCCATTCACTAAAGCCTGACGCTTCTGCCGCAGGTGCTGGCTCAGCCGCGAAGGCTGGTCGAATGCTAACCATCAGAAGCAGAAAAAACACCGCCAGCTTTTTCATCGGATATCCTTTGCTTCTGATTGGCGGATGGGGTGGGATTCGAACCCACGGTGGGGTTGCCCCCACGCCAGTTTTCAAGACTGGTTCCTTAAACCACTCGGACACCCATCCGTTTTAGTCACTTCCTTCGGCACTATGGCGGCTTGCGCCGCCCGCCAGTATTCGTTCCGCTTCGCTCCACGGCGTCCCCGCTTTGCGGGGGCGTCAAGACCAGTGCCTTAAACCACTCGGCCACACTTCCTACTGACTGCCAGATTGGGGATTATTTACACGGAGACTTGGGCGGCGGAAACAAAAATCGCTCGTTTAGGCGGGTTTTTGGGGTGAATTTATAAAAAAACGGGGATATGTGGCGATTTGGCCTTTGCGAGTCTTGCGCCGCAGACGCGGCGCGCTGGATCCCGGCTTTCGCCGGGATGACGGCTGGGGTTTGGCATAAAAATGGGATCTCCGCCTGCTTGGGAATGACGACGGTTTTTTTGTGCGTGATGCTTCGATGTGGGCGCGGCGCGCTCTAGTCAATTTTGTCGATGAAGAAGTCGTGGGGGTGGGATTTGCCGGGGGTGACGCGGTATTGGAGGGTTTCGGCTATTTTGTTTTCGGGGGTGAAGGTTAGGACTCTCGGCTTCTTTGTGCACAGGTCTTTGGGGTCTATTTGCTCACTGGCGGCGATGATGAGTTCATCGCCTAGCTGACAGGTGCGGGCGGCGGCTCCGTTGAGGATGCAGCAGCGCGAGCCGGGCTTGCCGTAGATCACGTAGGTGGAGATTCGGGCGCCGTTGTTTTTGTTCCAGATTTCGACGAATTCGAGCGGGTAAATTCCTGCCTGAGCACAATGGTCGGGGTCAAGCGTGATTGAGCCGTGATAGCCGATGTCGGCTCCTGTTACGCGGAGGCCGTGGAGCTTGGCTCTTATGATTGTTATCATTGGGTTCCTTCAATCTGGAGTCGTTGCACGCAGTAGGAGCAATGGCCGCTTTACGAAGAAAGACAAATGGGAGTCCCGCCTTCGCGGGGATGCGAAATGTCTATCTGAACCGGGCATTCTCTACACTGCAAACCATAGTATAAGGCCCTTTTCGCCTAGGAGTATAAGGCCTTTTTCCCATTAAACACTCGCCAGTTTTGAGCGTTTGCGCAGGCGCGGTTCAGGCGTTAAATTAGGGTCCAGTATGGAAAACACGCTTCCCCGACGTTTGCCGTTGACGCTTCGCATTAAGCGCCTTTTGCCGCGAAGCCTTTTTGGGCGCACGCTCATGATCTTCGTCATTCCGACGTTTATCATGCAGGCGGCGGCGACTTATGTCTTTTTCGACCGGCACTGGGAAACGGTGACCCGGCGCATGGCTCATGGCATGGCCGGGGATGCCGCCGTTGTCGTTGAACTTCTGCAACACAGCAACAACCCGGAAACGACCGACGCCATCAAGCGGCTTGCGCAGGAGAAGATGAATGTTTCGGTCACTTTTGCTCCGGGCGAGACGCTGCCGAAGAAGATGCGCACGCATGGGCCAACGGCGGCCATTTTGAAGCGGGCGCTTAATGAGCGGCTTTCCTACTCCTACGTCATGGACATGACGTATGCGCCGGAGACTATTGGGATTAAGGTTGGGGTTCCGGAGGGGGTTTATACGATCCTTTTGCCGGAGAGGCGCATTTATACGCCTACCACCCAGGTGTTTGTTCTGTTTCTTGCGGGCAGCACGATTATTATGACTTCTATTGCTTTGATTTTCATGCGCAACCAGATACGGCCTGTGCGGCGTCTTGCGGCGGCGGCGGAGGCTATCGGCAAGGGGCGCGATGTGCCTTGGTTCAAGGTCGAGGGGTCTTCGGAAGTCAGGCAGGCGGGGGCTGCGCTTATGGTGATGCGCGACCGCTTGAAACGGCAGATCGGGCAGCGGACCGCCATGCTGGCCGGGGTCTCGCACGATCTTCGGACGCCGTTGACGCGGATGCGGTTGCAGGTGGAGCTTATGGGGGATAATCCCGACTCGTCCGAGCTTTTAAGCGACATCTCCGAAATGGAAGAGATGCTTAATGCCTATCTCGCGTTCGCGCGCGGCGAAGAAGCCGAGGATACTGTTCCTGCGGATTTGAGAGAGTTGCTTGAGGAGATCGTGGCTTCGGCAAAGAGGCTTAATGCCGACGTCATGCTTAACGCTCCGCGGGACATTGAGATCATCATGCGGAGAAACGCGGTTAAACGCTGCCTGACGAATCTTTTGAGCAATGCCCTGCGCTATGGGACGCGGGCGGAGGTCCATGCCGAGGCCAGCGAGCAATCCGTGTCGATTATGATCGATGACGATGGACCGGGGATAGCCCCTGCCCTGCGCGAAGAGATGTTCAAGCCTTTCACGAGGGCGGAAGGATCGCGCAATCAGGCTACAGGCGGCGTGGGGCTCGGGCTGACTATAGCGAGGGACATAGCGAGGTCCCACGGCGGCGACGTTGTGCTGGAAGACAGCCCGATGGGCGGGTTACGGGCGCGCGTTTGGATGCCGGTGTAGCTAAAAGCGATTTAGTTGAGGGTACGGCGGGGTTTGCCGCGGATGCCGCCTTTGGAATAGTCTTCGGCACGCATTTCGACGAGTTGGACGTGCACGGAATCCGCCGGGATTTCGAGGACCTCGGAAATGGCTTTTGAAACCGCTTGGTGCAGTTCTAGTTTCTTTTTGTCAGAACGCCCTTCGAGCATATTGACGACAACCCACGGCATAATATCTCCTCCGTAAATACACCTAAGAGAAGCAGCCCTTATAGGAAACCCTTCTCCCGAATGGAAGAAGGGTTTCGGCAATTATCGTTCGTTGTACCTAGCTAAGCTTCTTCAATCCTGCCGCCGCTTGCTGGCGGAGCGTGGAATTGACGGCGTCGGTCAGGCCGTCGCCGGTCATCTCCAACTGGGTCAAAATTTGGCTTAGCGATCTCATGAGGTCGTCGCCCTGCGTTTTGAGCGCGGTGCGCATACGGTCCGCGCGCTGCTGCATATCGTCGATGCTCTTGTTCATGCTTACGACCTGATTGTGGGCTTCGCCGATGCCTTTGTTCAGGTTGGTCGTTTGATCGCTGTAGATCTGGTTGATGCCACGCATGACGCCCGCCGCCGTTTGGGCGCCTGAGGTCATCTTGTTCATCTGAGTCTGGACCGCAGTGACAACCTCATCGAGACGCTCGATGGCGGACTGACTGACCGTACCGGACATTGCTCGCGCGGCTTCCAGCTTTTCGGCGATGGTCGAGAGATGGCTGACCATCCGTTGCAGCTTCTCGATCGAGTCGCCTTCTTGCGACTTGATCTCGGCTCCGGCTTTCGCCATGTGCTTGATCATTTGGTCGAACTGTTCGCCAAAGTTCGCAAGCATATCGGCGACTTCGTCGGTGGCTTTCTGCATCTTTTCGGTGCCGGCCTTGACTTGAGCGGCCGCCGCAGTACCCGTCTGCTCGAAGCGTTGGCCGACGCGCTCAACATCCGCCACAGCCCCAACCGCCGTCGAACGAAGGTTGACGCCTGTGCGTTCGAGCTGCGCCGTGATTTGGAGAAGGCCGCGATTGATATCGTCGATCTGGGTCTGCAAGCCGCCGCGAATCTTGTCGAGCTGGTCACGCAAGGTGTCTCCGATACCCGACATCCGCTCTTCGGCATTTTGGGTGGCCGCCGCAATGGCTTCCACCTGCTTGGCGATGCCTTCGCCTGCCTGAGCAAGACGTCCGCCCGTCGCTGCTGCACGCTGGTCGAGGGCACCGAACTCGCGGACAAGCTTTTCCGCCGTCTGCGAGGCTTCGTTTCGAACGCCGATCAGCTTTTCGCTTGCTTCGGAAAGCGCCTGCACCCCGAGGTTCGCGCGCTCAATGAGCTCACGCTGCTCGCTTGAGAGCATCGATGTGCTTTGCTGGATCGCCGCGACCTGCTCGGCGAGCAACTGGTTGAAGCCGGTTAGGATCTTTGAGGCGTCTTCGGCAATACCACCGACGCGCTTCATTTCTTCCGTCATATTCGTGCGCGCACCCGCAGTGGCCGTGATAAAGCGATCTGCGGTTCCGATAAGGGCTTGGTCTGCCTCGGAGGCCTTTTCCTTGAGAACCTTGGTGGCGGCTTCGATGGTCTTGGTGCCGCGTGCCAGCACGGCAGGAAGCTGCTTGCCTTCCTCGCGCATGACGCCGGAGGTTTCGGTCAAAGCCGACTCGGAAGCCGCGAGGTTGGCGCGGAGGCTGTCGCTTTCCGTGGCGAGTTTCTTGGTTGCATCGACAACCTCGTCGGTCGTCTTTTTCGACATCCCAGCCAATTCGTTAAGCTGCGTTTCGAGCGCGGATTTGACCTCGTCGATACGGCCCGAAACATTTGCGACTGCGTCGGTGCCGGTTTTGTCCGCCGCCACGAGGGTGTCGCGCAAGGCAACCAAGCGCGTCGTCGCAAATTCGGCCGCATTGGCAAGCTGATGGGCCTGAGCATTTGCTTTATCGCCGAATTCGGTGGCCAATTTGATTTGGCTTCTTGCCGTCTCGGTTGCGGTCGAGGCATCGCCGCTTTGAGCCTTGAACTGAGTCCCTGCGGTTTCGAGCTTCTCGATAACGCCTGAGAGCAACTGAGCGACTTTGGTCGTTTCGCCTTCAATAACGCTGCGGATTTGCTTGGCCTTCTCTTCCATCGCGGAGGTCGTCGACATGACTTCCTTGACCTGCTGCTCGGCTTGCTGGCTTTGCAACTTGATCGCGACGGCCTGTTCGGCAAAGGCGCTGACGGAGGACTGAACCTTGCCAAGCGTGGTGCTGGCTTGCGCACCGATCATGTCGATGCTGTTCGTGATGCTTTGGGCTTCCTCGTTCAGGCGGGAAGCCGTGCGTTCGGCTACCGCGACTGTCTCTTCCTGAGCCTGAGCAAAACGGTTGAGCAAACCGCCGATGGTTTCGCGCTGGGCATCAAGAGCTTTCGCAAGCGTATCCTGACGTTCGCCGATCTGCTTCATCGACGCGCTGAGGTCGCTTGTCTTCTTGTCGAGCGACTGTTGCAGCGTGGACAAGGTCTTCTCAGCGGAGGTTCCCACTTCGCGCAGCTCGCCGCTGCCCGAGGTGATGCGGGTAAGCAGAATATCGAGGGCTTCGGTGGCCAGGCCGCCGTCGTTTTCCATCGCCTTGCGCATTTCGCCGATCTGCTCGCGCAATGTTGTGGTCGAGGCGAGAATTTCGTGAGCTTTCTGCTCCGCATCCTTCGCTTCGCGGTCGATTTCTTCCGCTTCCTTGGCGAAGGCTTCGGTTGCGGCCTTGACGCTGATGATCGCTTTTTGCGAACGCGAGTCGATGACATCAATGTGATGCTCGATCTTTTGGGCGTTCTCGGAGAGGCGGACAGCTCCGCGCTCTGCGGCGGCTGCCGTGTCCTCCTGCGCCTTTGCGAGGCGGGAGAGAAGGCCATCGACGGCTTCGCGCTGGGCCGCCAAGGCGGCGAGCAACGCCGTTTGGCGCTCGTCGATGCCTTTCATCGTCGAGGTCAGGCTTGAGGTTTGCTTCTCGACATTATTATTAAGGCTCATGAGTGACAGGCCGGTCGACTCGCTGACTTCGCGGAGATCGGCGGCGCCTGTCTTGACCTTATCCAGCAACGTGGCGAGTACGGTGTTGGCCGCTTCGCCTTGAGCGCGCATAGCCTCGCGAACGGTATCCACCTGCTCGCGGACTTCGGACGCCGAGGTAATAATCTGGCGTGCGTCCAGAGCGACTTGCTGGGCCTTCTTTTCGACCGTCTGGCTTTCTTCGCTGAACCCGGCGACAGCGCGTTGAACGCTACCCAAGGCTTCCTGAGCGCGGGTATCGATCTTTTCGACGCTCTCCGTAATCTTCTGCGCGCCTTCGCTGAGGCGGAGGACGGCGTTTTCCGCCGTCGATGCCGTGAGGTCCTGCGCTGCCGTCAAGCGGTTGAGCAGCACGTTCATCGTTTCACGCTGGGCGTCGAGGGCTGTGGTCAATATGCGTTGACGTTCAGCGATCTGCGACATGGCTCCGTCGAGCTCTGTCGCTTGGACTTCCATCGCCCGCTGCAGAGTCGAGAGCGCGGATTCGGTGCCGGAGCCAAGAGTCTTGATCTCGGTACCGCCCTCGCCCAGCCTCTTGAGCAGGCCATTGAAGGTTTCGGTCGTTTTCGTGCTTTCGGATTCGATGCCCGAGCGCAACTGGGCGGCCTGCTCCTGCAACGAAGACGTCACCTGAAGGACGTTGCGGGCTTGTTGCTCTGCCGCCTGAGCGTTTTGAACGAGAAGCGTGCACTGCTCGGAGAAACCGGCGCTTGCGGCTTTCACATTGCCTGCTGCCGTTACCGAACGCGTGTTCACGTCGTTCATCTGGTGGTCGATATCCTTCAGCGACGAAGACAGCGAGGTTATCGAGCGCACGGCTATTTCCGACGCATGGGCGTGGGCCTCGTTAAGCTTCTCGAACAGATCCAGCATCTGCGCGCGCTGCTTGTCGTTCGCCTCGTATTGCATACGCTGCTGATCGCTGATCTGTTCGCCGATGACGGCCAGCGTTGCGGACTGCTGCGTAACGTTCGCGCCGAGGGTCGAGAGAGAGGCTTGAGCGTCGTTTGCGGCTTCCTTCATGTCGGTGAAGCGCGACTTGACCTGATCGGCGCCTTGAGAGGCGGCCACAACCATCTGACGCATTCCGTCGCCCATCGAATCGAGCTGCGAAACGGCATCGGACAACTGCATAAGCAGGCGGCCATTCTGTTCTTCCATATTCATGCGAATGCCTGCGGCCTTGTCGGCAAGTTCGTCGGCATTCTGGGTCACCTTCGCAAGAACCGAGGCGATCTGCTGGCTGCCGTCCACAAGCCTGCTGGCTTGCTGATCGAAGGCGTCGCCGGACTTCGCCACAGCTTCGGTAGCGTTTTTCGCGGCTTCGGTCATCGAGGAGGTGCGCTGCTCGAAGGTAGTGGTGGTTTCGAGTACGCGCTCGTTGGCTTCGCACATACGCGCCCGGAGCGTTGCGAGGTTCTCGATGGCTTTCTCACTGCCCGTCGCAATGTCGTTTGCGTGTTTTTCGATGGTCGTGGCATCGGTGCCGAGCTGTTCGACCTGACGCGTAAGCGCGGCTTGCAGGGTCTCGACCTTGCCTTGAGCGGCGCCGACCGTCTGATCGAGCTTCTGGGCGACATCTGTATAATGTGCGGCCGTCGTGTCCAAAGCGGCGTTTGTGGCAGAGGCCTTTTCGCGAATGAGTTCGCCCAAAGCGCCGAAGCGGCGTTCGGCCAAGGCCAGATCATCGCCGATTTCGTCGGCCTGTTGCTTTAGGAGCGTCTGAATCTGGGTGGCCTCGGATTGCAAATGAGAGGTGACTTCCTTGATCTGCGCTTCGGAGGTCTTGGCCTTTTCCATCATCTGGTAGGACTGCTCGCCCACCATCATTGCCGCCTGCTGCAACAATTCCAGAGCCGTCGCGGCCTGCTTGTCGAGTCCAGTGACTTCGCGCTGCATACGGTCGGCCATGTCGGTGAACTGCGACAATATCTGTTTGGCCGACTGCTCCTGCGCGACACTCGCTGTCGAGAATTTGGAGGTAAGAGTCTCGAATACGGTGGCGGAGTCGGATGTCGTTTTGCCGACCTCCTCACTCATCGCGCTGATGCGCGAATGGAAATCGCGCAGGCGTTCGACCTGCAGCGAGAGGCCTTCGTTGAAGGTGCCCAACGTGCGCAAGCCTTGGTCGGCGCTGGCGTCGATTTGTTCCATCGCCTTTTGAACGGGCGTGACCGCCTGCTGCGCAAAGCTCTGGAGCTTTTGGTCGGTGGCAATGAGTTGCCCTTGGGTTTCGGCCAAAAGGTTCATTAGGTTCGCCGTCTGTTCGCGCAAGACCTTGCTCGCGGTTTCGGCTTCGGACTGGAGACGCTGCACCGACTCCTTGAACACTGCCTCGCTTGCGCGGGCTTTGCCCATAAGCTCGGTTTCCTGGCGGCCCAAACCTTCGGTCGCGGCACCGACGGCGCGGGCCCCCACCTGCGAGGCCTCGGTGAGGCGCTGGATCATCTTCTCGTTTTGCGCAACAGCTTCGGTGATATCCTTGACAAGCGTCTGGCCGATAGTCGCCGTGGCGTCGCGCGCCGTGAGGACGCGTTCCAAAACGCCCTGAAGGTTTGCAAGAGCCGTCGAGGCGCGTTCCTGAACCTCCTGCCCTGCCTTGTTCGAGGCATCGCTCAGCCTGTCGAACTGCCCAAGCTGCTTGGTCAACTCTTCCGACATCTCGTGGAGTTTGACCGAGGTATCATCCGATAGCGTGCGGATGCGGGTGGCCGCTT
>CAZLIG010000011.1:0-22016 GCA_964559415.1 uncultured Rhodospirillaceae bacterium | reverse complement strand
GTCCTTGCCCGAAAACGCGCCGCCGCCGTGCGGAGCCGCGCCGCCGTAGGTATCGACGATGATCTTGCGTCCAGTAACCCCCGCGTCACCGTCGGGTCCGCCGATGACAAAACGCCCCGTTGGGTTGACATAAAAGTGGCGCTCCTCTTCCGGGAACCAACCCTCGGGAAGCGCGGCTTTCACATATGGGCGAACGATCTCGCGCACATCGTTTTGATCGATGCTGTCGTCATGCTGCGTGGACACGACGATGCGGGGCGCGGCCACAGGCTTGCCGTTTTCATACAGAAGCGTGACCTGACTCTTGGCGTCCGGCCCGAGAAGCGGAAGCTTGCCCGCGTGCCTGTCTTCGGAAATCAGGCGCAAAATCTTGTGTGCATAATAAATCGGCGCGGGCATGAATGTCGGCGTTTCAAGACACGCATAGCCGAACATGATGCCTTGATCTCCCGCCCCCTCGTCCTTCTCGCCGTTGGCATCGACGCCAAGCGCGATGTCGATAGACTGCGGGTGAACGTAATTTTGAATATCCGCCCACTGCCAATGGAACCCTTTTTGCGCATACCCGATATCGCGGATCGCCTGACGCGCCGCTTCTTCCATGTCCTTCGGCGTAATGCTGGACGGGCCGCGTATTTCGCCCGCAAGCACAACGCGGTTCGTCGTCGCCAACGTCTCGACAGCGACCCGGCTATGAGGATCGGCCCTCAAAAACAGGTCGACGATGGAGTCGGAAACCCGGTCGCAAAGCTTGTCGGGATGGCCTTCTCCCACGGACTCGGAAGTAAACAAATAACTTATGGCTTGACTCATAGCTGCTCCAGAATACTGAACTTAAAGGGTTTACACACGCATCGGCATCAGAACGTAAAGCGCGCTCGTGTCCGCAACGTCCTGAATGATGGCAGGCGCGGTGGCATCGGCAAGCGAAAAACGGGCAAATTCTCCTTCCACCTGCTGCAGGATATCGAGCAAATAGTTAGCATTGAAGCCGACATCGAGCTGCACGCCTTCGTACTTGGCTTCAAGTTCTTCGGTGGCGCTTCCGGCGTCCGGTGAATTTGCCGAAAGGACCACGGCGCTTGGAGAGATGCCGAGCTTGATGGCGCGCGACTTCTCGGAAGAAATGGTCGCGACGCGATCCACCGCCTTCGCAAAATCGATGGCGGGAACGTCGAGCACCTTGTCGTTACCGGAAGGAATGACGCGCTCGTAATCGGGAAAAGTGCCGTCGATGAGCTTGGAGGTAATGACGACGCCCCCGAAGGTGAACCGCACCTTCGTTTCGGACAAAGCTATCTCGACGCTATCCGCGCTCTCATCGATAAGCTTGCGGACCTCGCCCACGGTCTTTCTCGGCAAAATCACGCCCGGGATGCCGACAGACCCTTCGGGCGCGGGCATTTCGACTCGTGCAAGGCGATGGCCGTCTGTTGCGACCACCCGCAGAACATCGACTCCTTTGTTCTTGGCGGCATGAAGATAAATGCCGTTGAGATAGTAACGCGTTTCTTCGGTGGAAATGGCGAAGCGCGAGCGGTCGATCAGATCGCGCAAATCGCCGGTCGAAAGCTGGAACGAATGCTTGAGGTCGGCCCCCGGCATAACCGGAAAATCTTCGACGGGCAGGCACCCGAGTTTGAAGTGAGAACGCCCCGAAGAAAGCGTCAGTTGCCCCGGAGTCGCGGCGCTAAGCTCGACTTGCGCGCCTTCGGGAAGCTTTCGCACGATTTCATAAAGGGTATGTGCTGGCGCGGTAACGGAGCCTGTGTTGCCGATCTGGGCTTCGATGGATTCGTTAATTTCGATTTCCATGTCCGTCGCCGTCAGCGAAACGTCGGTCCCCGCCGCGCGGATCAGCACGTTTGCGAGAATCGGAATGGTGTTGCGCCGCTCCACCACGCTTTGAATGTGGCCGAGGCTTTTAAGCAGCGAGTCTCTTGAGAGGGTTAGTTTCATGAAAATATTCCGAATCAAGAATTTTCGAAGGAGTTTGGACCTGAGGCCCGAGCCTAAATTATAGGTGGTTATTATTCAGGTCCAGACTCTAGTACGGTTAGCAAAGAATTGCATCTGTGGAAAGAGTATTGACCGCAACTTCCTCCAAATCGATTCCTGTGCTAATGGCTAGCTATGACCCTCTAGGTTCCCGGTAAATGCCTCTTTTCCGGAACTTGTATGTCCATTTAATTTTGTCCGGGAGAGACCATGCCTTCTAATTTTAATCATATTGGCGTTGTTGGTGCAGGGGCTTGGGGAACAGCTCTTGCTTTGGCTGTAAGGCGCGCGGGGGCGGAAGCAACCTTGTGGGCTTTCGAGCCGGAGGTCGCGGCGCATCTTTCGGAAAAGCGCGAAAACCCTGTTTTTCTCCCCGGCATCGAGGTGCCGCGCGAAATTAAAGTCACCAATTCCTTCGCGGACCTCGCAGCGTGCAAAGCCCTGATTCTCGCAACGCCCGCGCAACACACGCGCTCAATTTGCAAGGAACTGTCCCGGCGCATAAAGCAACCAGTCCCCGTCATCATTGCCTCGAAGGGGATCGAAACGGCATCGTACCGGTTGATGAGCGAGTTAGTGAACGAAGAGTTGCGCGACTATCCGGTATTCATCCTGTCGGGGCCGAGCTTCGCCCGCGAAGTCGCGATGAACCTGCCTGCGGCACTGACCTTGGCCTCCGAAAGCGCCGTCGAAAACGTGGCTCTCGCTCTATCGTCGCCGTGCTTCAGGCTTTACACCACCGACGATATCATCGGCGCGCAGATCGGCGGCGCGGTTAAAAACGTGCTTGCTATCGCTTGCGGAATCGTCTCGGGACGCGATCTTGGCGAAAACGCGCGAGCAGCGCTCATCACGCGCGGATTGGCGGAAATCGTGCGCCTTGCCGTTGCGCTTGGCGCGCGAACGGAAACCCTGATGGGGCTTTCCGGACTCGGAGACGTTGTGCTGACATGCTCAAGCCTCCAATCCCGCAATATGTCCCTGGGCCACGCGCTCGGTCAGGGCAAAGATTTGAAAGCCATCCTTTCGGAACGCAAAAGCATCACGGAAGGGATTTCGACCGCCGCCGCAACGCTGGGGCTTGCACGGCGTCACGGCGTTGAGATGCCGGTCGTGAGCGCCGTGGACATGATCCTGCGCGACAAAGCCACGATTGAAGAAAGCATCAAAGCGCTGCTCGCGCGCCCTCTGCGCAACGAGACCTTGTAACTCTGGATCGCACCGTCTAGCGAAAAAGCGCCATAAACATCGCTTTGAGCACGGCTGCCGAAACAAGGATAACCGAGAGCAGGCTGCTTACGGTAACGGCTATCGGCCTCCCGACATTGGAAGCGATGTCCTCGCGGTTATGTCCTCGCGTTTCTAGGCCGATAATTTCTTTCTGGATGTTCAGGTATAGGAGCCGCGCGGCTCGATATTCCTGTTCGTCACGCTCGAGGCGGTTGGGATCGTCGATCAGCCGGAGAAGCTCCGAAAGCTTCCCTTCCGTAATGAGTTCCTTGGCGCGTTTATGAAGCGCCTCGCGAACCGGGATGCTCGCATAGCGCTTGAGCGCGGGGTCGACGACGGGCGACAGCCACGCAGCAAGGCGGGGAAGGTTCTCTGGACCGTATCGGTACTGAAGTTCGGCCAAGAGCGACAAAAGATCAAGGCCGCGACGGCTCGAATCCTCGGGTCCGTTGAATGATAAAAACACCTTCTCGCTGCGCCTTTCGCGAACGACAAGGAAAGCGGCGATGTGGCGGTCTAGGGGTTCGCGGGGTTTCGACGAATTGGCCGCTACCCGTTCGAGCGCCGGAAGAAGCATTTTGGTCGAAGCCACGTATTGGCCCTTGAGCAGCGGGCTAAGACAGGGAAGCCCCTGCGCTGTCTCGTAAATGGCTCGTTCGATGCCGTTGCCCCACGTGGTGCGCTCCATCGCGGCTTTTACGCGGTCGAAAAGCTGACCGAGCGCGATGTAATTAGCCTTCATCTCGCCCTGAAGCTGAATCCATAGCGAGACGAGCTGGAAAGTAATCATCTCGCAAATGGGCTGGATGTTGACGCCTGTCTGCGCGGCTTCCACCAGAAGCGCCGGAATGCCTCCCGGCATGGCCGAAATGCCCCGATAGCGGATGGGTGCCTGGGGATCGAGCGCAAGGCAGACTCGCGCGACAAGCTGGTCTTCATAATGGGCTGTCTTGCCGTTCTGCTTGAGATCGCCGATAACCGCCTCGACATCTTCGGCGCGATCCTTGTCGTTGAGGGCGCGCAAAAGCCATTTATCGAGGGATTCGTTTTCGATGACCTTGGCCGCCTCGGAAGGATTCGCGGCAAGCGCTTCGGCAAGAGGCCCTATCTGCCAATACGGCTTCTCCATGAAGGTGAAATGGCGGGCCGCCTTGCGAGTGGAGTCGGAACTTTTCGGCGTCATGCGGCGGCCGGTAAGCCATTGCTCAAGATCGGACGAAGTCCAACGCTGCGAGGCGGTGTCGGCAAGGAGCCCGCGCAAGATTTCGATCTGAGACGGTAAAAGCCGTTGGCTTCCGACAATGGCGGCGAAACTGCCCCGCTGCATCTTAAGGTCGATAATATCCCGGTCGCTAAGACCCGGCATGAGGTTCCCGCCGATAAGAAGATAGGCAAGGGACACGCCAAAGGCATAGCAGTCGTCGGCGTGCGAGCCTTGCCCTCTGCCTAACGGCATCGCGAGGCCTCTCTCGATAGGCTCGAACAGCACAGGCTGGCCCACCCCTGCGGGGACGGAGAGGCCCTCGCCGATCTGCGGCGGAACGGCGGTGCCGACGCGCCAGAAGATGTTTGAAGGCCGAATGGCGTTGTGGACGACCCCCGCGTTATCGAGCGCGATGAGTCCGTTGATCATGGGCGCGATAAACAGCCGGTTGACGGTGTCCTCGCTAAGCGCCGCGCGGTTTTCCTCAAGGCTCGCGCTCATCGCGGGCGCTGTGGGTTTTTGATACACAAGCGCATAAACGTAACTGCCGTCGATCCACGGCACGACGCCACCCTCGACAAAGCGTAAAACCCCTAGGTTGTCCACGTTGCGCATGGACTGAGCGACATCGACCCGTGGCGGCATCTTGAGCGAACAGACAATTGCATAGAGGCTTGAAGACGCGTCGGACTTGAAGCGAGCGGCGTAGGCGGGGCCTCCCGGCGACGCAAGCTCGGGCAAAGGCATCGTGGGGAATATCTCGACACGGCCCGAAAGCATTACGCTTGATTTTGGAGAAGTCTCGGCGACCATTGGACAAATGTTTCTTGAGGAGGGAAGCCGATTCTAGACTCCGGCTGTTTGACATGAAAGCGCAAAAAAAGCCTCAATGTCAAACGCTGTGCCTACGGCAGTTTTTAAGGGAAACTGTGTTTTTTGTAGCGCGCCTGAAAAGGCCCCCCACCCGCTAACGAGGGAATCCGCTGAAGCTCGTCCTCGTCCCATAAAGCCGGGAGCGTCGCGCGCACGCGCCCTTGGGGGACGCTATGGCGAAGGCCCGGCGCCAAGGCGTCGAGGATATCATGCGGCGGAAGGCCGAGCGCCTTGATGGTCGCGGCCGGAGCGTCGGGAGCGGATGAGACAAGCCAGCGTCCATCCCAAAGCACCGTCGTGCCCGGCTTGAGCAAAGAGACCTCGATCGCAGCCGATGGTTCGCGCAACAGCGTAAGCCTTTTTTCCGCAAGAGAGGCGATGCAGCCGTAAAGCGTGCGAATGTCTTCGTTCTGGGAACTCAGAATCATGTCGAGAAGCGCCGCCAAAGCCGAGTATTCGGGCGGGTAAGCCTCCTCATGGATATAGCGCAGCCCTGCGGCCAGCGCGCGCAAAGCAAGCGCTCTCGGAGCCTCGCGCAAAGCCATGCGGTCGAAACGCAGCGCGCCCCCCTGCTCGACATGGGCGCAGGCTCTTAGAAGGTTGTCGGTGGTGTATTCAAGCGCCTCCTTCGCCTCGCGCGCACGGATGGCGAGCAAGCCGAGCGTCTCCTCCGTAAGGCCTTCCGAGGCCAGCAGAGGCATGATCTTGCGAATGCGCCCGCGGGCATACTTTTCGGATGCATTGCTGGGGTCGGTGACAAACGGAATCCCTGCCGCGTCGCAGGTGGCTATAAGGCGTCCCTTGGGCATCCGGAGAAAAGGCCTTAAAAGGCGGACGCCATCGCGCGTGTTTTGCGGCGGAATCCCCGCAAGGCCGTCGATGCCGCTGCCTTTGGCAAGGCGCATAAGAACCGTCTCCGCTTGATCCCCCAGATGGTGCGCCAGCAAGAGGTCGGACGCGCTATGACGTCGGCATCCCTCCAAAAGCAGCGCATAACGCGCCTCGCGCGCCTTCTCGTGAATGCGCCCGTGGATGTCCTCATGCTTCCACGTGAAAACCTCGGTCTCGATGCCCATCGCCTCCAGCCGCTTCTTGACTTCGACGGCCTCTGTCGGCGACTCGGGCCGCAGCCCATGCTCGACAATGAGAGCCACCAAGTCGCGCTGGCCCCAGCGCTTGGCGCAATACGCAAGCGCCATGCTGTCGGGGCCGCCAGAAACCGCAAGCGCAAGCTTTGACGACAGCGGCGCGAAAGCTTCGACAAGAGAAGCGAATTCCTCGCTCTCGATGGGGTGGATCAACGTGCCGGGCATTTCAGCTTGGCGCGTTCATCGTCGGCGCGTGCCTTGATCGACGCGGGCGCTTTGGGATACTTGGCCTTAAGCTCGGAAAACGTCACGCAGGCTTCCTTGGTTTTGTCGAGTTCTTTAAGCGAAATGCCAAGCTTGAGAAGGCTGTCAGGCGCTTTGGAGCCATGCGGATTCTGTTGGAAAGCGTCCGCAAACGCGACGGCGGCCTCGTCGAACCGGCCCCGGACGTAAAGCGTCTCGCCGTACCAGTATTTGGCATTGTCGATCAGCTTCTCTTTCGGGTTTTTCTCGATGAACGCCTTAAAAGCATCTTCGGCTTCCGAATAATTGGCTTCGCGCAAAAGATTGAACGCGCGGTCGTACTGTTCGGCGGGCGTGAGGCCGTAATCGGCGGGAACGCTCGGTAATGGCGGCGTCTTTGGTTTGTTGACGCCCCCCGTAACCTTGCCGTTCTGCATTTTCAGTCCGCCGAGCGACCCGTTAACGTCCATGGCGGGCGGCTGAGGCTGGGCTGCCGCTGCAGCCTGAGCCTGCTGTTGGGCCTGAGCCTGAGCCGCAAAAGCTGCTGCCTGTTGTTGAGCCGCTGCCACCTGAGCGGCTTCGATCCGTTGAAGTCGGGCATCGACATCGTTTTGAAGCTTCTGCATCACGGAATCAAGGCGATTGACTGCGAATTCGATTTGCTCGATCCGGCCGTTGATTGCGCGAATTTCGTATTCCTGCTGGGCGAGTCGCGTCTCGTTATGGGTGGCTGCGGTTTGCGCGAAAGCGGGAGGCGCCGATACGAAAGCGGCGCAGGCAAACAGAACGCATATCGATTTTTTCATTGGGAACCGTGGGCTTGGATTCATCAAAGGCGCCCGCGATTCTAGTCGCCGGGAAAACGAAATTCCAGCCAAGAATTTGCGCGTGTCGGAATAGACAGAAAACCGCGATAGATCGTCCAAAAGGTCAAATCATCTCGGACGCGACTTTTCTCCGGCGTCCGCGGCGCGGAATATCGCGGAACTCGCACGTATCGGACGGCATCTGGCCATGGTTCAGCTCGACCAGAGCGCGTTTGAGAGCGATTTTTTCACGGAGGTCGTCCTGATCTCCGATGCTCATAATCGCAAGGCGATTGGCGATAAGGTCGCTAAGGACGGCGACGCTGGAATCGGAAAGAATCATCATAACCTCCCGTAGAAATCGCGTTCCCCGAAAACTTTCATCGAATACTTTCGCAATGTCTCTATTATTTATCTAAAACCTTAAATATCGGTGAAAGAAGTGAAAATAACGGATAGTTTTCAGTACGTTACCGACGCTCGCACGTCCGCGCCAGCTTGAATCTGCGCGACAATCCGGGCGCAATAGTTACCGGAAGCTTAATTTCATCGCCCCTCAAACCGAGTGAAGTTGCTTTGAGACCCGGTTCGCCTCGGCTTTCCGCTTTTTCGCAAGTTTCTGATGATCGGTGCCGATAGCGAGATACACGGCCGGAACGACGAACAGCGTGAAAAGCGTACCGACCGTGAGTCCCGTTGCGATGACGATGCCCATGTTGATGCGAGCCAACGCACCCGCGCCCGATGCCGTAATGAGCGGAACGACGCCAAGAACCGTTGACGCCGTCGTCATGAGGATGGGACGCAAGCGGATCGAGGACGCGTCGCAAATGGCGTTTAGCTTTGAGCGCCCCTCCCTCTGAAGGTTATTGGCGAATTCGACAATAAGAATGCCGTTTTTGCTGATAAGCCCGATAAGCGTCACGAGGCCCACCTGAGTGTAGATGTTAAGGCTGGTCTTGCCGACCGCTCCTAGACCCACGATGTTGAAAAGATAGCCGACAGCCTTGGGCATCGCCTTCAGGGCGTTCGTGTCTGTGCTGTCGAGGCTGATGAAGAACAACGCCCCCGCAATCGACATCGGCACCGAGACGAGAATGATCAGCGGGTCGCGGAAAGACTCGAACTGCGCGGCAAGCGCAAGAAAGATAATGATGACGGCAAACAGGAACGTCATCGCAATCCCGCTGGTCTCCTGCATGAATTGGCGCGACTGCCCCGCGTAGTCGAAGGCGTAACCTTCCGGAAGCGTGCGGTCGGCGATTTTCTTAAGCTCGGTCAGCGCGTCGCCAACCGTGAAGCCGGGGAACGGAACGCCGGAAACCGTTGCCGAGTTAACCTGCTGGAAATGGTTGCGCGCCTGCGGCACCGTTTTCGTTTCGATCCGCGCAATGGTGGAAAGCGTTACCGTATCGCCGGATGCCGTGCGTATAAAGTAGTTCTCAAGCTGCTCCGTCGTGAGGCGCTGGCCTTGACTGACTTGGGGAATCACCTTGTAAGAGCGCCCGCTCATCGTGAACCGGTTGACATAGCCGCCGCCGAGCATGGCCGACATCGCGTTGCCGACATCCGTCATGGTCAAGCCTAGCCGCGCGGCCTTGTCGCGGTCTATGACGACGGTCGATTGCGGCATATCGATCTTGAGATCGCTGTCGGAGTAAATCAGGATTCCGCTTTTGCGGACCTCCTGCATGAAGGCGTCGACGACGTCGCTCATGCGGTCGGCGGAATGCGTGGACGTGATGACGAACTGAACCGGAAGCCCATGGCTGCCCGGAAGAGGCGACGGCTGAAATACGGCCGCGCGAGCCCCGGCGAGCTTGTCGATATCCTGCTGAATGACCGCCTGAAGGTCGTTGCTGGAACGCGCCCGTTCGTCCCAAGGCTTGAGCGTCACGGCAGAAAATGACATGCCGGGAACGTCGAACTGGAACACAAGGTCGCTCTCGGGAATTTGCGAATAAATCTTATACACCTTGTCCGAATACATAAGGCGCTGTTCAAGCGTCGAATTCGGTGCGGAGGTCAACATGCTGAAAACGACGCCCTGATCTTCCTGAGGCGCAAGCTCTGTACGGGCGCTGTTATAAAGAAAATAGATGCTCAGAAGAATCAACACGGCGAACGTCAGCGTCACGGGAACGTAGCGAAGGCTGGCGTAGAGAAGACGGCGGTATTTGCTGTGAAGCTTGTCGAAGACGTTGTCGAGGAATTTGACAAGCTTCTGCTCCCAGCCCGCGCGCTCCGAATCGTGGGGCTTGAACATCTTGCTGCAAAGCATCGGCGAAAGCGTCAACGCGACAATGCCGGAGATGATCACGGCTCCGACGAGCGTAAAAGCGAATTCCGTGAAGAGCGCGCCCGTCAGGCCGCCCTGAAAGCCGATTGGAACATAGACCGCGATAAGAACGACCGTCATGGCGATGATCGGCCCTCCGAGTTCGCGCGCGGCGATGATCGAGGCTTCGAACGGCGACTTGCCCTCCTCCATATGGCGGCTGACATTTTCGACGACGATGATGGCGTCGTCGACGACAAGGCCGATGGCGAGAACCAGCGCCAAAAGGGTTAGCAGATTGATCGAAAAGCCCATCACAAGCATGAAGATGGTGGCTCCGATCAAAGACAGGGGAATGGCAATGATCGGAATGAGGACCGAGCGCGGCGACCCGAGGAAAAGAAAAACGACGAAAGCGACGATCAGAACCGCTTCGATCAACGACGACTCGACCTCTTCGATCGAGCTTGAGACGAACTTGGTGGAGTCGTAGACCGTTTTGCTGTGCATCCCCTGCGGCAGTTGGGCCTGAATCTCCGGAACAATCTTTTTGACGCCGTCGATGACCTGAAGCAGGTTGGCGGAAGGGGCGACTTTAATGCCGACGAAAACTGCCGTGTTGCCGTCGATGCTGACGCGCGTCTCATAGTCGTCGGAACCGAGGGTGACCTGCGCGATGTCGCTGAGGCGCACAACCGCGCCGTCCTTTTGCTTGACGATCAGGTTGCGGAATTCTTCGAGCGTGTGGATTTCGGTGGAGGCGTTAAGCGTAACCTCGACCATCTGGCCCTTGGTTTTCCCGAGGCCCGAGATGTAGTTGTTTGCGGCAAGCGCGCGGCTAATATCCGCCGCCGTAAGGCCGTAAGCAGCCAGTTTGCCGGGGTCGAGCCAGGCGCGGAGCGCGAAGTTCTGAGCGCCGAGAATTTCGGCGGTTTGAACGCCTTCGACGGCCTGCAGGCGAGGCTGAACGACGCGGACAAGATAATCGGTAATGGCGTTGCGGTCCAAGACGTTGCTGTTGAACCCGAGATAAAGCGCGTCCACCGTTTCGCCGATTTCAATCTCAAGCGTCGGTTCCTGAGCGCCATCAGGAAGCTCGTTGCGCACCGAGCTTATCTTGGCGCTGATCTCCGTAAGCGCCCTGTTGGGATCATAATTGAGACGGAGATTGACCGTAATGGTGCTGACGCCGTTCATGCTGGTCGACGTCATGTAGTCGATGCCGTTGGCCTGCGAGATAGCGTTCTCGAGCGGCGTCGTAACGAATCCGGCCATGGTATCGGCATCCGCGCCATAATACACAGTCGTAACTGTGATAACGGCGTTCTGTGTGCGCGGATACTGAAGGATCGGAAGCGAAAAGACGGCTTTAAGCCCGATCACGAGAATCATCAGGCTGACAACCGTGGCCAAGACCGGACGACGGATGAAGATGTCGGTAAAGTTCATGGCTGGCGCTTATCCTATTTGTCTTCCGGTTTCGGGGCGGGATCGTTCTTCGGCTGAATCTCGTTGTTGACGGCGACAGGCGTGCCGTTGCGCAGTTTGAGCTGCCCGGTCGAGACGACTTCGTCGCCATCGGCGACGCCGGAGAGGATGGAAACCTGATCGCCCCGCGTGGGGCCGAGCTTTACGAAGGTCTGCTTCGCCACAAGCGCGCCCTTGTCGTCTTTCCCGACAACGAAGACCGTGTTGCCGTAAGGATTATAGGTCACGGTGGTTTGCGGAAGCGTGATGCGCTTTTCGGGATTGCCCGAAGCTATCGAGACGTGCGCGAACATGCCGGGCAGGAGCTTGAACTCCGGATTCTTGAAAATCGCGCGCGCCCGGAAATTATGGGTCGCCTCGTCGATCTTGGCGTCGATGGCCTGCACTTCGCCTTCAAAAATCCGGTCGGGAAAAGCGTCGATCTTTGCCGCGACCTTTTGGCCGACAGCGATTTCGGGAAGGTTATGTTCAGGCAGATTGAAATCGATAAAAAGCGGATCGAGTTGCTGGAGCGTCACGATGGGCGTCCCCGCATTGACAAATTGCCCGACATCGACTTGGCGGATGCCGAGACGGCCCTTGAACGGAGCCGAGATCGCTTTCTTTTCGACGATGGCGCGTTGCGCGTCGACTTGCGCCTTTGCGCTATTGAGATTGGCCGTGTCGGCATCGACCGTCGCCTGGCTGACCGCTTGCCCCTTAAGCTGTTTGAGATCGCGATCAAGAGTGACCTGCGCGAGTTTCGCGGCTGCTTCCAGAGCGCGAAGCTGAGCCACGGCATCATCGGTGCGTAGTTGGACGAGAAGCGCCCCCTGCTCGACGTCACTGCCGGACTCGAAGGAAATGCGCTCCACGACGCCGGGGAGTTCGGCGGCAAGATCGGCGCCGTTGATGGCGCGAAGCGATCCGACGGCGGAAAGCTCGGGTTGCCATTCCTGCGTCTCGGCCTTGATTGTCGAGACGGTCTGGACGGGCGGGGGCTGATTGGCAAGGTACTGCTTGGTCCCGTAAGCCATCATGTACTTGAACCCGAGCAGCCCGCCGATAACGACCGTTACGGCGGCAATCATGATGAGCATGCGTTTTGTCATTGGAGGCCTTTCTCGGAAGAAGGTGTTGCTTGCGCCGCGTCGCGGTTCCACCAGCCGCCGCCAAGAGCGGCAAAGAGCGCCGCCGTATCGGCATAGCGCTGCGCCTGAGCCTGCACATAGGTGGCCTTGGCCTGCTGGTAAGCCTGCTGGGCTAGAAAAAGCTCGGCGGCGCCTGTCGCCCCCGCGTTAAATTGCTGTTTGGTCAGGGCAAGCGTCTCGGACGCGGCCCTCTCGGCGTCGCGCTTGGCCACAAGGCTTTCAGCGTCGGACTGAAGCGCGTGCAGCGTATCGGCAACATCCTGAAAGGCCGCAAAAACGGTCTTGCGATATTGCGCCGAAGCCGCTTCAAAGGCATCGCGCGCCGCTTGCTCTTTATCGGCTAAAGCCCCGGCATCGAACAACGTCTCGCTAAGTCCGGCCGCCAGCGTCCAAAAACCGCCGCCGGGAGAGAAAAGCTTGTCGAGGCTGTTAGCCATGCTTCCCAGATCGCCCGAAAGCAAAATATTCGGCAGCCGCGCGGAAACGGCCATGCCGATAGCCGCGCTTGCCGCATGAAGGTTTTCCTGGGCAGCGCGAACGTCGGGCCGCTGCTCGACGAGCTTGGAAGGCAGCGACAAAGGCAGGCTTTCCGGCAGCTTGAGCTCGGAAAGATGGAATTGCACTTGGGGTTGCTTCTCAGGGAGCTTCCCAATCAAAGCGGTAAGCGCATGACGCGTCACGGCCAATTGATGCTGCAATCCGGGTAACGTCGCCTTGACGGAAGCCAAGGAGCTTTGCTGCGCAAGGACGCTGCTCTTGGGAACAGCGCCTGCCTCAAAGCGAAGGTTGAAGATATCGAGCACCTTTTGCTGCGCCTCGACGATCTCGCGGGTAGCGGCGATCTGCTCGCGAAGCGCCGCCTCGGTAACGGCCAAGGTAACGACGTTCGACGTCAGCGCCAGATACGCGGCCTCCCGCTGAAATTTTGCGGCGTCTGCCTGAGCCTGAAGGTTCTCGACCGACCGGCGCGTACCGCCCCAAACGTCTGGATTATAAGATACTCCCACCGATGCATTGTGGAGCGTATAGATGTAACTGGGCATCGCGTTGTTCGTGGAAACGCTCGATACCTTCGCGCGTTTGGAAGCAAAGGAGCCGGTCAGCGCGGGAAAGAAAGAAGCTTGTCCTGCACTCAGATTATCCTGAGCAACCCGCAACGAAGCGTCTGCCGCAGCGAGGTCGGGATTATCCCTAAGCGCCTGTTCGATAAGCTTGTTCAGGTTTGGGGAGTGGAAGAGTTCCCACCATACGGCGGGAATGTCCTGCCCAGGCACCAAATGTTGCCTGTCGTCCGCCGTTTTTTGCGCAATGGGATCGGCGTCGTAGGCGCTGACATCAGGCGCGGCAGGAGGCGTGAAGTCGGGCCCCATGGCGCACCCGGACAAAACAATGGCCGCAACCAAGGAGGCCTTTTTTGGAAAAGACGCGAAGCGCATAAGCAATCCGGTTTACAGGAGGGATGAACGGATTTATACATTCACTACTGTATGTATGTCAAAGGCAATCAAGGAGCCTGAGTGCATAAATGGCGCGCCGGACAAAAGATGATGCAGAAAAGACACGCAACTCGATCATCGATGCGGCGGAGAAAGTGTTTTTTGCCCAAGGCGTGAGCCGCTCATCGCTAGAACAGGTTGCGCAAAAAGCCGGAGTAACGCGCGGAGCCGTCTATTGGCACTTCAAAAACAAGGCCGAGCTTTGCGACGCGATGGCAAAACGGATTGTCCTGCCGCACGAGGACGTTCTAGAAAAGCTTGCCTCCCAGTCCTCATCCCCGATTGAGGACTTGAAAAAGGCCTCCATCCATGCGCTCGAAATGATGGTGAAAGACAAACGGCGGCGGCAGGTTGTGACGATTTTACTCCTGCGTTGCGAATATGTCGAAGACATGCTTGGCATCATCAGGCGGCGAAATGCCTCGAAAGCGCGGATGCTAGCCCTGTCGGAAAAGCTTTTCGCCCGCGCGAGGGATATGAAACTGCTCTCCCCCTGCTGGAACCCGCATCAAGCGGCCATTGCGATGCACGCTTTGATTATAGGCATCATTCTCAATGGGTTGGAACAAGGCAAAAAAGCAGTCTTCACGAACGGCGCGTCCTGTATGGAAGCTTTTTTTAATTCTTTGCAGGTAGGCTGTCCTTCTTATGAAGCCTGACCCAATTGAGTTCCTCCCCCCCATTATCGCCCATCGAGGCGCGCCCTTTCACGCGCCCGAGAACACAATCGAATCCTTCATCGCCGCCAAAAAAGCGGGCGCGAGCTGGGTTGAAGTCGATGTCAAGCTGACCTCGGACGGCATCCCCGTCCTTATGCACGACGAAACGCTTGAACGGACGACCTCCGGTCGCGGCCGCATTGCCGAGATGAGTTGGTCGCAGGTTCAGGCGCTCGATGCCGGCAAATGGTTTTCTCCGACCTTTGCCGGGACTCGAGTAACCTCCCTGTCGGAAGCGCTCGAATTTTGCGCCAGTCAAAAACTACGGCTGATAATGGAGCTTAAGCCAAGTCCGGGCCGCACGCAGGCAACCGTGATGGTCACGCTAATCGAAGCGGCGAGAGCTTGGACGGAAGGCGCGCCGCCTCCTTTAATATCGAGTTTTGACAGAGACGCCTTGGCGATAGCCGCCCAGCTTCGCCCCGACTGGCCCCGCGCGCTGCTCA
This sequence comes from uncultured Rhodospirillaceae bacterium, assembly GCA_964559415.1. GTDB lineage: Bacteria > Pseudomonadota > Alphaproteobacteria > UBA9219 > UBA9219 > CAIXLI01. The sequence goes on along the minus strand of CAZLIG010000011.1, from coordinate 7,017 downwards.
TGCGAGATTGGAACGAGGACTGGCTGGAAAGAGCGGTCTTAACCCAATCCTCCTGCGTCGCGATAAATTGCGATCTTTTGACGCCCGAACGGCTGGCCTTTATCCGGGGAGCGCCTGTCCCCGTGCTAGCTTTCACGATCAATACCGCCGTAAAGGCCTCGGAATTGCTAAGCAGCGGCATCGCCGCCGTCTACACCGACGATGCGCCGGGCCTCCTGAAAGGCCCGCTGCCGATGAAATCGGCCCGGTACTAAAACCGAAACGGGTTAAAATAAGGCTTAGCGGCGGCAAAACATCCCAATACTGTTTTTACCCTCTTGATATTAATACGAAGACTCTGCTATTGGCTTGCCCCTACCCTTCTTACAGGACATGCGGTCGTGGCGGAACTGGTAGACGCGCAGCGTTGAGGTCGCTGTGGGAGAAATCTCGTGGAAGTTCGATTCTTCTCGACCGCACCAGTCTTTCCGACAAAAAAACACTTTGATTGCTGCTACGAAGCAGGCCTAGTTCACGGAACGGCCCCTGTTTTTACGGACCTCCGGCTTTGGCAGACGCCGGGCAACAACTTTCATTTTATTCAAAGCGATGGATCGTCAGTTCCCTCAGCTGCCCCAAGAGGATGACTTTAAGGCCCATCTGTCGCCGCTGATGCCTAAAACGTGGCTGCAACGCCTACTCCTGAACAAACAAAAGGGCCAAAATCGCCTTATCCCTTTGTTTTTACTCACAGAGCACCTTGTCTTGACAGAAGTGAAAACTTGTCCTTATGTACGATCCACCAAGCGCCACACGATCAAGCGAACGACTGTGGCAATGCGCACGGTAGTCCTACACCCGTTGTGGGAAGTTGCACCGGGCGTCCGAGTCAAGGCATTCCGAAACCTTTTATTATGAGTTCACTTATGAAACTGTCTGTTAAAGGCAAGCAAATCGACGTTGGCGACGCTTTACGCACCCATGTTAAGACCCGTCTTGAGGATGTGATCGGCAAGTATTTTGGCGACACGCTTGAGGCTACCGTTACCTTTTCGCGCGATGCTCACCTGTTCCGCGCCGATATTCTCGTATCGGGCAAGCGCGGCGTCCTTCTTCAAAGCACGTCGTCCTCCGCCGAGCCCTATCCGGCCTTCGACAGCGCGCTTGATCGCCTTTCGGGCCGCCTGCGCCGCCACAAGACAAAGATCAAGCAGCACCACCACGACACGACGGTTGAGAAAGCCGACGCGATGGTCGCAAACGCGTTCGTATTGAACGGGGAGTCCGCCGCCGAAGAGGAAGTCGGCGATAGTCCCGCCATCGTCGCGGAAATGACGACGCCCGTAGAAACCTTGACCGTAGGCGAAGCCGTTATGCGGCTCGACCTCGGCGATCTGCCTGCCCTGTTGTTCCGCAACCGCAGCAATGGCGGATTGAATATGATCTACCGCCGCCAAGACGGCAACATCGGCTGGGTCGACCCCGCCGAGCGCGCCGCTCAGAAGGCCTGAAGAGGCTTGTTGTCCATGACACAGAAACTGTCGATGCGCGAGTTGATCTCCTCCGGTTCGGTGGAGGCGGAGCTTTCCGCTGCCACGAAGAAGGATGCTTTGCAGGCGCTCGCGTCGTCGGCGGCAGAGGCAACAGGACTGGATAAGTTCGCGTTGTTCGACGTTCTTTGGGAACGCGAACGGCTGGGAACCACCGGCATCGGGCAAAGCATCGCGATTCCTCATGCGCGGATGCCGGAACTCAAAAAAGTTTTCGGCTTTTTTGCGCGCCTCGAAGAGCCGGTGAACTTTGAAGCGATTGACGATAAGCCCGTCGATTTGATCTTCCTGCTGCTTTCCCCCGAAGGAGCAGGAGCGGACCATTTGCACGCGCTGGCAACCGTCTCGCGGTTGCTTCGCGATGTGAAGCTTTGCGCCAGGCTCCGCGCCGCCAAGGACTCACACGGGCTTTTCAAGTTATTGACCGAAGCCGAAGAAGCGCAGGCGGCTTAAGCGCCAAGAAGCTACTTCGGCTCTCCGGCGCCTCGCCATGCAGCGCGACGGCGTTGCGGAACGCGCCGCCAGCTTCCCTGTTTGCCGTCTTCCCAAAGAACCATCTCGTCTTGAGCCGACAGAAGCAGTGCGTGAGTCTGAGTTGCAGCCCTCACGTAGGGAGAAGCGACTGCCCCCGAAACATAGGCTCTTTTCCCGATGTCGCGCATGACCACGGCGGCAAGCGATAGAACGCCCTCCCGGTCGCTCCACGCGTAGGCGGCCCTCGGATATTTCGCGCTCAGGCAGTCCAAAAAGTCCGGTTTGGGAAGATACATTTTAAAGGCGCCGCCGAATTTGCGCAAAAGGGAGTCGCTTGGTATCTGCAAATCGCCCAGAACGGTCCTTTCGGAAGAGGAGATAAACACAACCGGCATCCCCGCTTTGCGCATCTCGTCAAGCGCGTATGTCCGCTCGAGAATGGCCGACATCCTGTCCGCGTCTTTGACGTCGCTCGCGGATAAAACGCCTTCGGGAACATCCGCCCCGCTCCTCAGCCGAAGCTTTGGTCGGCCCGAAAGGAAAGCACTCTCGATATCGTTCGGATTAAACAGCAGCGGAGCGATATCCAATAAACTAGGCCCGAAATAGATCGCTGTGTTTTTGGCGCTTCTTGAAACCGCCTTTTCGGCCTCGGCCTGCCAACGAATGATATTCGTCCTTTTCTTCTCTCTCTTTGCTCCATAACCTCTCGCAGCAACTCCGGCGAAGAGCAAACGAACCCGTCGCCGCAACTCACCTCAAAAAACTGATCGCGAACATAAGGGAATACTTGGTATGAATACTTTCTCAAGAAAAAAACGCGCCCCACAACGAGAAAAGCGCGCAATTTTGAGCTGTTCTCCTAGTAGCTGAAATGAAATCCCTTGCGGGCGCTGCGCCTCAATCTCGATTTTTCCGGGGCGCTGTTTCGAACCCTCACGAGCAATGTCGTGATGCCGATAGCCTCTTTCACGTAAGGTTCTGCCTCGCGATCAAACAACATAAACCTTTTGCCGTCCTCGCGGGTGATGACAGCCTCCGGAACCCAGTCGCGGTCTAAGTTGTAGGCATATGCGGCAGTTGGAAGTTTCTTGGACTTCTTCGCAAGCGCCTCCGGAGCAATAAAGAATGTATTGCTCTTGTCTGGATATCTGGCAACGAGCGCCCCGGGAGACACACCCTCCACGACAGCACACAGGCTTTTCGAAACGCCAATAAAATAGATCGAATTGCCCGCCTCGAACATACTTTTCAAGGCGTCGCACCTGTTAAGGATGGCTGAAAGGCGCTCCGGATCGTTGAACTCCTCATCCGTCAGCGCCCCCTGAGGCTTAACCGCATTTTCTTTCAAGCAATACCTGGTCTCGCCGGAGTTCTCGTATCTCTCGATATCCTCGGGATCAAACAAGAGAGGAGCAAAATCGAGAAGCGTCGGCGCAACAAAGATAGCGAAGCTCTCGGGGTCTCTCGCGAGTTGTCTCTCGGTCTCCGCCTGCCAGCTAATAACTTTCGTCAATTGGTCGTCTATCATGAACAGCCCCCCTAAAAATTCGCCTAATGGGGGCATAGTACAGGCCTATGCCGTGGTTAATATACTTTCAAAGAACAGGCGAAGCGCCCGATGGGAGGGCGAAAGGCGAGAACCTTGATGGAGGCGAATGCGCTCAGCCTGCCTGACTGAAGAACCAAACAGCTTCCCAGTCAACCGCCCGGCCCTCTGCTTGGGCTACTGTCGCTTAAAGACTTGCAAGTTTTGCATGACGACCTAGGCCCCACACACTCGGTCAAAGCTCCCAAAGCAACCACTGCATCAGCGACAAAGGGCACAGCTTCCTCACCAAACAGCTTGTCGAAGGTTTGGTTTGAGTTTGGACGATTAATCTGCGATGCAAAAATTGCGGCGGTTTTAAACTCGCCATCCTTCATATAGTGATAGTTTGCAGCACCCACAAAATTCTTCACAGAATTAAAAAAACATTGGCCGACCTCGAAGAGCCTAAATTTCCCCTCATATCGTTCCATAAGAGAGCCTTCGACAGCCTCTACTGTACCGCAGCCATCAACTCTTGGTCGATCCTTCTCAAGCGTAATAATGTCAACCTGAACGTCAGCATCAAGCATATCGCGAACCGAGAGAACGCGAGCAAGTACCGTCGATAACTGCGCGGGTTTCTCCAACTTATCAGCAGGGATTAGCCCTACTGGAACCTCGGCTCCCTTTTGAAGTTTGAACAAACCGTCTGCTTCATCCTGATAAACATCGTCTGGATTTAAATAAAATGGGGTTGCCATTGACGGAACGATAAAAATAGCCACCGCCAACCGCTCGCCCGTGTCTTCGCCGATATCTGCCTTAGCAACCTTGCATTCGAGTTCGTATTGGCTACCTACAACATCTATGCGTTTTTGAGGTTCATCATTCATCATGGGATTCTCCAAAATTCATTCTACAAAAAAGGAAAGCAACCCTAGACAATCCACAAACAACCGGAAAGCGAATTCTATGGTTAAGAATCTATACCCTGTACCTCTTCCAGCGGCCAGCGCGGCCTCGCCTGCACATCGAGCGCGTCCACAAGCCCCAACCGAAGCCTCTCAAGCCCCGCCCAAGCCACCATCACGCCGTTATCGGTGCAAAGTTTTGGCGGAGGAGAAACAAACGCTACGCCGTTCTCCTGTGCGATACTCGTGAGCCGCGCGCACAGCGCCTGATTAGCCGCCACCCCTCCCGCAGCCACAAACGCGGTAGCCGTCACTCCCTGCTCCTTGAGTATCCCAAAAGCCTTCCGCGCCCGATCCGCGACGCTATCGGCGATGGCAACCTGAAGGCTTGCGGCCATATCGGCGACAAGCTGCGGCGAAAGCGTCTTGCCCGCCAACGCCGTCCGCACGGATGTTTTAAGACCCGAAAACGAAAAGTCGCATCCGGCGCGCCCAAGCATCGGCCGGGGCAATGCAAAAGCTTTGGGATCGCCCTTCCGAGCAGCCTCCTCGACAAGCGGCCCACCGGGATAACCAAGCCCTAGCATTTTTGCGCACTTGTCGAAGCATTCCCCGATGGCGTCGTCAATGGTGGTCCCTAGCAATTTATAGTCCCCCACCCCGCGCACGAGCAGAAGTTGGCAATGCCCCCCGGAAGCAAGCAATAGAAGGTATGGGAACTGAACGTCATTCGTGAGCCGGACGGTCAGCGCGTGGGCCTCAAGGTGATTAACTGAAATAAACGGCAAGCGGCAAACCGCTGAAAAGGCTTTGGCCATCATCGCGCCGACCATCACCCCTCCGATAAGCCCCGGCCCTGTGGTCGCGGCAACAGCCGAAAGATCGCCGAAAGCCAGCCCTGCCTTGCCAAGCGCCTCGGCCACCACGTCGTCGATCACGTCAAGATGCGCGCGCGCCGCGATCTCCGGCACAACGCCGCCATAGGGTTTATGCGCCGCAAGCTGAGACGCAACGACGTTAGCGCGAATGCTCTTCGTGGCATCGACGATGCCGACGCCCGTATCGTCGCAACTGGTTTCAAGTCCTAAAACAAGCATTTTTTCTGGTCACACAGTCTCTTAAGCCCGCGCGGAGAGGGGCTTGTAGAACACTTTTTCCGCACCCATTTCTCTGATACACTATTTTCGGAAAAAAGGTCAAAAAACCAATGCTCTCGCGAAATCTGGAACGAACGCTTCATCATGCCCTCGCCCTCGCCAACCAACGGCGGCACGAGTACGCGACGCTTGAACATCTCTTGCTCGCGATGCTGGACGACCCGGATGCCATAGCGATTCTGCGCGCGTGCACCGTCGATCTGGTTCAGTTGCGCGCCGACCTTCTGAAGTACGTCGACACCGAGCTGCGGGGCATGATTGTTGACAACTACAACGACGACGCAAAACCGACCGCCGGCTTCCAGCGCGTCCTGCAACGCGCCGTTATCCATGTCCAATCCGCCGGGCGCGACGAGGTAACGAGCGCGAATGTTCTGGTGTCGCTGTTCTCGGAACGCGAAAGCAATGCCGTGTATTTTCTTCAGTCGCAAAATATGACGCTCCTCGATGCCAAAAACTACATTTCTCACGGCATCAGCAAATCGGGCGGAGAGCATATCGAAGTCGAGGAAGAAGAAGATATCGACCTGGACGGCGCTGAAGGAAACAAGAAATCCAGCGCGCTCGAAACCTATTGCGTGAACCTGAACAAAAAAGCGGCGGATGGCGGCATCGATCCCCTGATCGGCAGAAACGAAGAGATCGACCGCACGATCCAGATTCTCTGCCGCCGCCAAAAGAACAATCCGCTTTTCGTGGGCGATCCGGGCGTCGGCAAAACCGCCATTGCCGAAGGCCTCGCGCGCCGCATCGTGCGCGGAGAAGTTCCCGAAGCTCTAAAGACAGCCGTAATCTTTTCGCTCGACATGGGCCTTCTCCTCGCGGGCACCCGCTATCGCGGCGATTTCGAAGAACGCGTGAAATCGGTTCTGAAAGAATTGAAAGCCGTTCCCCACGCCGTCCTGTTCATCGACGAAATCCACACCGTCATCGGCGCGGGCGCGACATCGTCCGGCTCGATGGACGCGTCAAACCTCTTGAAGCCCGCGCTCGCAAACGGAAGCCTGCGCTGCATCGGCTCGACAACCTACAAGGAATACCGGAACTATTTCGAAAAGGATCACGCCCTCGTCAGGCGTTTCCAGAAAATCGACATCAACGAGCCCTCCATCGAGGATGCGGTGAAAATCCTGGCCGGCCTTAAGACCGTCTACGAGGACCACCATAACCTGAAGTTCTCCGACGACGCGATCCGCGCCGCCGTCGAATTATCCGCGCGCTACATCAACGACCGCAAGCTCCCCGACAAAGCGATCGACGTGATCGACGAAGCGGGAGCCTCGCAAATGCTTCTCACCCCCGAAAAGCGCAAACGGCTCTTGGGCGTAGAGGACATGGAAGCGATTGTCGCAAAGCTCGCCCGCGTGCCGCCAAAAACGGTCGGCTCCGACGACCGCGAGACGTTGCGCAACCTT
>CAZLIG010000010.1:21786-22308 GCA_964559415.1 uncultured Rhodospirillaceae bacterium | reverse complement strand
AAAGTGTAAACCATGTCTCCGGAACGTTCTGTAAGCTATGTCTCGGGTCGTTCAATCAGACACTTGTGCGCCACTCCATCGAAGGCGACAAAATCGCCGACCTTCGTGTCCGTCTGGTGTCCGTCCAAGATCGAAGCAGCACAGAAGGGGCTTGCTCGGGGAATTTGCGATAAACCGCAATGAGTTCTATCAGCGTTGTTTTTCCTCGAAACAAGTCATGCAATCTTCAATCTTTCGGGCAACCACTTGCATAATCGATGGTTCAGTTCGGTTATCTTCGATGCGGTGATATCCCCAAAAACTGTGAAGTCCCTCGGATTGAAATGGTCGGGTTCCTTTGAACTCTCCTCCATCTCCCACCCCCCGGTACTTTTTTAGGAATAGTTCTTCGTTTTCTTTCTTATCGTCTGCGGTCGAAGTCACGAGCAGCAGGTCTCTTGCGAACATATCCGTGTTGTCATCCGCTAGGTGGCATTTTTCGTCAAAAAGCTGCAAAAAGTCCTTATACACAAAGCGCCCATT
>CAZLIG010000010.1:0-21776 GCA_964559415.1 uncultured Rhodospirillaceae bacterium | reverse complement strand
CGGCAGTACGTTCTGGCACTACTACCCTCATTATTGCATAAACCATCGCAGTAAAGACCCAACCGAAGTACATCTGTGAATCTTTGGGTGTTGAGAAGTAGTGTGAAAGTATCCTGAGGACTTCGTTTATCTGGCGAAGTGATAAGCGAAAGCCATGGCATAGCTTAATGAGATAAAGCTGCTGATTTTTTTCCAAATCGATGGCGTAGTATCGGGGTGTATCTTCCGAAGTTTTGAAGAATTTTTCGATGTTTTTGCGGACGTACTTGTCGATTGCGGGAGCTTCTGCTGGGGGTAATATCACATCTCGATGTACGAACTTCCTGTAGTATTCAGGGAAATCGATTCCGTCTCCATACAAGGCTTTAACAGAGGACGCGAGATGCTGCTTATCAATGCCGAGGACAAAAATCACGCCTTGGGTCTCGAAGAAGTGCTTCAAGGTTTCAAGGAATTTTACCGCATAATCCGGACGTGCACGGTCTAACTCATCGATGAGAATTATCAGGGGTTTGTCAGGCACGCTTTCTAGGTAATCTTTCAGCGCCGCGTTCATCTTGTCGAAGAGACTTCTTTTTTCGAGATACTGCTGATAAATGCTGTTTCCGAAAAGTTTGTCGCGTTTTTCTTTGTCTTCTTCAACTCCCTTGCAAATCTCATGAACATCGATCCCAGTCGCGCCGTTTAGAAGGTGGTTTGATAGAACGGCGGTCGTTCCGATCACCGTAAAGAAGGCATTCTTGAGTTTTTCTTTAACCTTTTTTGCGATGGAGGCCTGCTGCTCGATATGCGCTACCAGTTCCGATGCGATGGCAACAATCGGTTCATCAAAGAAGTCGTTTTTCCATGCGTTTATGTAGATCACTTTTCTGCGCGACGCTTTGGTTTCGAGATGATTTTTGAACATCTCGAGAAAGCATGTTTTTCCGCTTCCAAATTTACCGTTCAGGCTGACGATCAAACTGCCCTCGGCGAAAGGATACTCGGCTATAAGCGCCCTTTCTAAGCGATCTGCGAACTCCGACAATGAAAGCAGATCAAAGTCATTAAAAGTCTTGGCAGAGCCTTCCGGTTGACTATGTGGCGATATCTCGAGCATGGTGCCTCACTATCATGACATTCCTGCATTTTTCTAAGACTGATAAAACTCGCATTGGTTGAATTATGCAAGAGCGTTGCCCCAGCTCTTCACTAGCGCATCGATATCATAGTCCTCTAGGTACTTACGAGCGCGGTCGTTGAAGCTTTCCGTCCGATTGGCCGTCCCTGAGGATTTCCGGACTCTCCCTTCTTAAATGGCATTGTTAAGCAACCTTAACCTTGTGACGTGTTTGCTCTTTTTTTCGTGGTTCTGGTTACTTCGCAGCTTCATGATCGACCTCAAGGAGGGAAATGGGCTTTGGCGACTTCGTGGCAAGGCTGTTAACAGAAAGCCGTGTCGAGGAGGCACCGCCAAGCGGTGGGTATTCGTGGAACGATCTGGATTTTCTCTGCAACCGTTTGCGCTAACATGCAGGGTAGAGGGACTAATGGTACGGTCCCACCTTCTTGCCTGTGTCGCTCACGTTAGCGTGCTGAGCGCACGCTTCGCGTCACGACGGCAAGTACCCCTTGTTCCGGATGCTTTGTATCCAAGGGTTGCCGACGGTTAACCATGCGGACCTCCTCGGACTTCGTCGCAGCGGAATGCAGGTTTGGCGTCTATTAAGTATTACTGACGAGTTCTGCAACGTGTCAAAAAGCTGGTTCCAAGTTTCCTGCTTAATGTCCACCACTGTTCTTATGGTCGATCATAGCGTTTATTGCGCCGAGATTCCCTAATACCTATACGAAAGCGTCGCCCAAACGCGAAACCGCTGGCTCGTGTTATCCACGTCGAGTCCTTGTGCGGTTAGCCCGAAATTCGGTCCCAACTGATGGGCAAACACGAGGCTCATGTTCAGGTTCTCAATGGACTTTGAAACCCCCGCGCCAACGTCGAACAGATGATAACAGTTCAGCCCCGAACGTCCGGGCCATGACCTAACGTCTTTCCAGATGACGCCTGCATCGGAAAACACATAAGGATGAATGCCATAATCAAGCAAATACCCCACATCCTCAGAAAAAATCAGCCCCGCATCTCCCGAAGCTTCCCCGCTCCCAAAAGCCCGCAGCCCTTTTGCTCCGCCCAAAGAAAACTTTTCTGTCGAATCCAGATTATTCGGCGTCCACTGTCCTTTGAGGGCAAGACGAAAATCGATTTTGCGATCCTGCCCAAGCTTTCCCAGCCAAGCCGCTTCTTCCTCAAACTTCGTGAATATCCCGTTCGCCTTCGGCCCCAATTGATCCTGCCGATACGCTTGTGGATTGCCGGATAAGTCGATAGTCCCCTCGGAGAGCGTTAAATCGAGTTGAAGAAAATGCTCTTCCCATAACTGATGCATCAGCGTCATCCGCGCGCGCCCAAGAAATTCGGCTTTCTCGCCGGTCCGAACGTCCTCATCCGTCCTATCAACCGAGTACCTCGCCACAAAATCGGCCCGCGCATCAACCGAAGTCCGCTCTCCCGCAAAAATGGGCCGAATGACTCCAAGCCCGTACTCCAACGCTTCGCCGTTTGCCTTTGCGTTGGACGGAACCGCTGCAACTTCATGATAGTGAAGACCGGACGCCCAAGTTTCGAGCCGGACGCCCCATTCGCCGATAGGAGCCTGATACTCCGCCCTCCCGAAATAGGTCCCGTTGCCCCAATCCCAATTGCCGATATCCGCCGATTTCATGGCCATTAATGTGACCGTGTCGCCCGGATTGACCCCGAAAAACGAGACGCCGCCGATAACGCGGTCGCGCCCAAAAGCCCAACCGCCTTCGTTGTCGTACTGCACCAACCCGGTCGACGAAACCTTCGGGACGGCGCGGACCAATACCTTCAAATCGACATGGGTCGGATCTACCGGAACGACCGACGTGTGAAGATGAACGTCACCAAGCCTCAGTCTGGTTTTGATCGTGTTGTCCAACTCATCGAGATCCAAGACCTTGTCCTGATAAAATTCCTTCGAGGCTTGTTCTTTAATGCTCTCCAAAATCCCTTGACGAATTTCTCCCTCGGCCTCGACAATCACCCTGCGCACAACGATCTCGACAGCCTCGACAATCAGCCAACTTCCCTTGCCTTCCTTGGGATTCGGAATGACCTTGAACTTGGTGTGCAGCAATCTCTTATTGGCGACGCCCAGCGCCCAAATTTCTTGGCGAAGAAGCGCCAAATCGTCCTTCGAAACGAATTCGCCAAACGCCTTGCGCCGAACTATTTCCTGAATCTCCTGCTTAAGCAGAGGGGAGACCACAAAAATTTTCTTGATAGGCGACCCCAAACTCGAGTCGGAAGGAAGTTCGGGCGAAGGATCGTCAATCAGCCGCTTCCTTTCTTGAGGGGACTCCCGTGGGCGTGTCGAAAAGTCCTGAGCTTGCGGAGGCTGAAGCAACGGAAGCGACTTCTCGACATCGCGCCTGATCTCACCGGCACTGACCGATTGCGCGCGTGCGGGAGATGCACCCCATGCGACCAATGCCAACACGCACCCAATCTTGCCGAACCGTCTCAACCTAATTTCCTGTCCGAAGAGTCCGCCAAAAAAAGCCGAGTTCTTCCACAAAAAGTTGAACTATTCTCCACCCGTCGACCGTCGAACCCCACGCAACCGCACCTGCCGTGCGCCACGCCCGGGATCGAGCCGCACATTTCTGAAACTCGACATACGCACGTATTTGCTGGTCGAATCACAGCGGAAGGTAGATTATCACAAAACGGCAAATGCATCAGCGGGTTAGTAAACTCTTTTTAACGATGCGAGCCGTAAACAGTCAGACACGTGATTCCTGTGGGCGAGTATGGGCTTAGAATTTCATAAATCGGAAAAGGCATTGGTCGGACAAGCCAAACGAAGCAAAGCTTTAGCTTTCGCGTGCATTGCTGCATTTTTGCTTGCCTCAAAACTAGCACCCGCATTTGGCGAGACTCCGTCTCCAACCCAGCTCCCGACAGGCGGGAACGTAACATCCGGCGCAGCGGGCATTACGACCCAAGGCGCGCAAATGAACGTGAACCAATCGTCGCAAAAGGCGATCATAAACTGGAACACGTTTAACGTCGGTTCAAAAGCGCAAGTCAATTTCAACCAGCCGAGCGCGAGTTCCCAAACCCTTAACCGCGTAAATTCCGCCGACCCCTCGCAAATCTACGGAAAAATCAACGCCAACGGACAGGTCTTTTTCGTCAACCCGAACGGCATCGTCTTCGGACCGGGTTCGCAGGTCAACGCCGCGAGCTTGGTAGCCTCAACCATGGACATAAGCGATGAAAATTTCCAGCTCGGAAACAACGAATTCCAAAGCAACGGAGCCGCAGGCTCGATAACAAACAAGGGCACGCTCACGTCGGCGTCCGGCGGCACGGTCGCCCTTGTAGGCTCGAACGTAACGAATGCAGGAGCGATTAATACGCCGTCCGGAAAAGCGATCCTCGCTGCAGGCGAGAGCGCGCGAATTCCATTAACGTCGAGCGGCCTCGTATCGCTTGATGTTTCTGGCGGAAATTCCGATGCCATAGTCACTAATGAAACATCCGGCACGATCACCGCGACCGGAGGCCAAATCCACATGGCTGCGGAAGCCGGAAACGAAAACGCAGCCTCGGTCGTGAACAAAGGGAAAATCACCGCCGATCAGGTCCAAGCAACAAGCATCAGCGGCAGCGTCTTCGCCAACACCGGAAGCTCCATCACAGCCCGAAAGATCAACGCAGCGGCAAGCATGATAACGGGAGGCGGTTCCTTTATCGCGAAAGGAGACCAAGCCTCCGTGAATCTCGAAGCCGGTTACGTAAGCCTTTCCGGAGAGACTCGTGCCGATAGTGCAGGGGGCGCTGTTTCGATAACGGGAAAAGACGCCGTCCTCCTTTCAGACAAAAGCGTCTTAAGCGCAAGCGGAACAACAGGCGGCAATATAAGTGTCATCTCCCCGCAAGGCTACGTTCTTGCATCGGGATCGATGAAGGCCGTCGGAAGCACCGGCAAAGGCGGAACGATCAAAGTTTCCGGTACAACGGCAACAGCTTTGCTAGGCGCAAAAGTCGACGCCAGCGGCGCCACGGGCGGCGGCTCTGTCCACATAGGTGGTGATCTTCAGGGTAACGGTCCGCTTCTAAACTCCGCCTCGACAACAATCGACGCGTCCGCCTCCATCAATGCCGATGCTACCAGAACCGGAACCGGAGGCGACGTCGTTGTCTGGTCGACCGGCTCCACAAGTTTCTTCGGCAATATCTATGCGCGCGGCGGCCCGTATGGCGGCGACGGCGGCCAGATCGAAGTGTCTTCCCAAGGCACAATCAATGTCCAGCTGTCCTCAAGCCGTGGCCTAAGCGTCGTGGCAAGAAAAAGCGGATATAAAACGGGCACGGTAACGATGGACCCCGCCAACGTCGTCATTGGCGATGCCGTCGCCCCCTTCACGATCTTTAAAGCGCTTCTCAACACAAGCACCGGCGTAACCGCCGCAACCGATCCCCCCACTGGCACGAAAGCCTCGTCCTCGTATTTCGGATTCAGCACCGCGCTAAACGGAGACTATGCGCTTATTGGCATCGCCGATCCGAATGGAAGCGGATATGTTCCCACAATGCGAGGGAATGCCTATCTCTACAATTTGAACACAGGCCGTTGGACCGACCTTTCAGCAACGCCGGGCCAACCCATCACCGCCTTGACCGCGACTGCCAATTTTGGATACAGCGTAGCCCTTAACAGTAACTATGCGCTAATAGGCGCAACCTATGCCTCTAATCACGGCAACGCTTGGCTATACAATCTCAACACTGGGGCATGGACCAATCTGTCCTCCACCACCGGTCAACCCATCAGCGCAATGGGAACATACGCATGGTTCGGATCCGACGTGGCGCTTAATGAAACCTACGCATTGCTGGGGGCATGGGGGTTGGTTGGTGGTAGAGGCAACGCATACCTATACAATTTGAACACCGGCGCTTGGACAAATCTGGCATCGACCGCAGGCCAGCCGATATCGGCACTAGGGGCTTACGCTTATGTGGGAGAAGCCCTAGCCCTAAACGAAACATACGCGCTGATCTCCGCACATGGAGCCTCGACCTACCGAGGCAACGCCTTTCTCTACAATCTCACCACCGGAGCATGGAAAAACCTCGCCACGACGCCGGGGCAACCCATCACGGCTCTTCCAACGTATTCGCATTTTGGCAACGCCGTCGCGCTAAACTCCACCTACGCCCTGATAGGAGCCGAAAGGGTTGATACCGGAAGCAACGGCGAAGAGGGGACCGCTTACCTGTACAACCTTGCAACGGGTGCATGGACCAATCTTGTAAACACGCCAGGGCAACCCCTAACCTCGGTAACCTACTCTTCAGTCGGCCATTCGGTTGCGATAAACAGCAATTATGCTTTGTTAGGGCTAGAGGATTACCCCGGAACGGCATTCTTGTATAACCTCTCCACGGGCGCATGGACGGACATCGGCTCAACGCCCGGAAGCCCGGTAACACAGGTGTACGCCTATAGTGGATCGACGGGGTTTGGCAGAGATGTTTCGCTCAACGAAAATTTTGCTTTAATCTCAGGCCCCTACACGGCGAGCAGCCGTGGCGGAGCATGGCTCTACAATCTCTCCTCCGGAGAATGGACCGACCTCATCTCAACGCCCGGAGAGCCGATTTCCGTGCTCCAGTCCACCACGTCGATAGGAGCCAGTGTTGCAATAAACGGCTCCTATGCTCTTTTTGGCGCGCCAACTACATCAACCGCCAAAGGCACCGCATACCTGTACAATCTGGAGACAAGCGCATGGACGGATTTGGCAACTGTAACCGGCCAACCGATAACCGCCCTCAGCTCATATAGCAATTTCGGCAGCAGCGTTTCGCTCAGCAGCCGTTATGCCTTGATCGGAGCCAGCGGAGTCTCAACCCAACGCGGAAACGCCTATCTCTACAACCTCACGACAGGAACATGGACCGATCTTTCTGTAACATCCGGTCAGCCCGTCACCGCGCTTTCGTCCAACTCAAAGTTTGGCTCAAGCACCGCGCTCAGCGGTTCCTACGCGCTAATTGGTGCGTATGGCATCTCAACCAACCGTGGCGGCGCTTATCTATACGATCTTTCATCAGGCACATGGACCGACCTCACGGCGACATCCGGAGAACCCGTCACGGGCTTGTCCTCAGGCTCAAGCTTCGGCTACAGCGTCGCGCTAAACAACACTTTCGCCCTTATCGGATCGCCCGGTCCGGCCTCGGGGCAGGGCAACGCATACCTATATAACCTCGCGGACGGAACATGGACCGACTTGGCCGCAACAACAGGACAACCGATTTCAAGCCTCTCCGACGCTTCATACTTCGGAAACAGCGTCGCACTAAACACGACTTACGCGCTGCTCGGCGCAAAAGGAGTCTCCGCCACGCGGGGCAACGCCTATCTCTATAATCTCTACACGGGCGCATGGACCGATTTAGCCGCAACCGCAGGCCAGCCGATAACGGGTCTTGAAGACCGGTCGAGTTTCGGTGTGAGCGTCGCGCTCAACAGCACATACGCACTCATAGGCGCAAACGGGATCGCGGCATTCCGTGGCAATGCCTATCTCTACAATCTGTCCACGGGAGCGTGGACGGATTTGGCGGGAACCGCAGGACAACCCGTCACAGGGCTTAAAATTTTTTCCCACTTCGGAGCCAGCGTAGCCCTAAGCGCAGATTACGCGCTCGTCGGAGCGCCGACCGCAGGGACGGTTTTTCAAGGCAACGCCTATCTCTACGATCTTTCGACAGGGGCATGGACAAACGCTTCATACATAGCATCCCGGCCTTTTACAATTCTGTCCGCTGACTCGGCATTTGGGGCAAGCGTAGCGCTCAACAGCCGCTACGCATTGATCGGAGCCTATCACGCTTTGGAATATAATGGCGGTGCGTACTTATATGACCTGATAACCGGCACCTGGACCGACATGGCGGCGACGGTCGGTCAGCCAATTACGGGCCTGCCCAGTTATTTATATTTCGGCTATAGCGTAGCGCTCAACGAAACTTACGCGTTAATGGGAGGCCTCTACACCGAGAACGCATGGCTTTATAATCTTTCGACTGGAGCGTGGACGGGCTTGGCCGCATCAGCCGGATCGATGCTTGTAGAAGGTTCACATTTCGGCTACGCCGTGGCGCTCAGCAATACCTACGCACTGATCGGAGCCGTATACGGTGGTGCACAAAGACAGGGCGACGCGTACCTTTATAATTTAGCGACAGGCGTATGGACGGATTTGGCGACCACGCCCGGCGAGCCAATCTCCGCGCTGGCTATGTATGATGCCTTTGGAAGCAGGCTCGCCCTAACCGACTCTTATGCGCTGATAGGTGCATACGGTGTGTCAGATGATCGAGGCAACGCTTACCTATACAATATTTCGACAGGCGAATGGACCGACCTTGCGGCAACTTCCGGACAACCAATTACGGCACTGGCAAGTTGGGATCAATTTGGCAGTGCCGTGGCGCTAAACGATACCTACGCTCTTTTGGGAACGCCAGGGACTGATAATGGCAATGCCTACTTATACGACCTTTCGACAGGCGTATGGACGGATCTATCAACAACGACAGGACAGCCGATTACTGCTCTCAGTTGGGGCGATGACTTCGGGAGCGCCGTGGCGCTAAATAGCACCTACGCGTTGATCGGCGCGGAGAATGCGGGTGCGGGAGGAAATGCCTACCTGTACAATCTTTCGACCGGTGCGTGGACAACGCTTTCAACCACGACCGGACAACCCATTACCTCACTAGCCTATAGCTCATACTTTGGCCACGCTGTAGCGCTTAACGATACCTATGCGCTGATCGGCGCGTACGGAGTGCTGAACAGAGGAAACGCGTACCTTTATAAACTCACAGGAGGCTGGAAGAATCTCAGTTCCTCCCAAACAGTCACCGTTCCTGCAAGCTCTGCCTTTGGCTATAGCGTCGCCCTCAGCAACACCTATGCCCTGATCGGCGCACGCTCATATTCGAGCAGTCGAGGCAACGGCTATCTCTACAACCTCACGACCGGAACATGGATCGACCTCGCGGCAACTTCCGGGCAACCAATCACCAGCCTTTCCGGAAGTTCTTACTTCGGAACGAGCGTCGCCCTGAACAGTCAATACGCGTTGATCGGCGCCACAGGCATCGGCACCAACCGAGGCAACGCCTATCTCTACAAAATAGCGGATGGAACATGGACCAATCTGTCCGCCACGTCGAGCGAGCCCATCACCGGCCTCGCGACCGCCTCCTATTTCGGAGCCAGCGTTGCCCTGAACAACCAATATGCGCTTATAGGAGCCTACGGCGTCTCCACCAACAAAGGTAACGCCTACCTTTATTACCTGTCGGGTGGCGAATGGACGACCTTGTCGTTGACCGAAGGACAGCCAATTACCGGTCTCGCAAACGCCTCCTACTTCGGAGCGAGCGTCGCTCTCAATGATACGTATGCCCTCATAGGCGCGTATGGCGTGTTGACCAATCGAGGCAACGCCTTCCTCTATAACCTCTCAGGCGGATGGACAACATTATCGGCCACCGCCAACCAGCCCATAATCGGGTTGGCTGCTAGCTCAAGGTTTGGCTCCAGCGTCGCTCTCAACGACACCTATGCTCTCATAGGCGCGTATGGCGTCTCCAGCAGCCGAGGCAACGCCTTCCTCTATAATCTCTCCGAAGGCGGATGGACAAACTTGGGCTCGACCTCTGGCTCACCGACAGGCTCGCTGTTGGCCAACTCCTATTTTGGCATAGCCCTCAAGCTTTCAGACGATTATGCGCTCATCGGTGCCTCGGGAATAGCAACCAACCGAGGCAACGCGTATCTCTACAGCCTTGCCGGCGGATACTGGATCGATTTCGCCGCGATTACAGGTCAACCGATCACAGCCCTTGCGTCCAGCTCTAGGTTCGGATTCGCCGTCGCCCTTAACGATGACTATGCGCTGATCGGAGCCTACGGCGTCTCATCGTCCCGCGGGCAGTCCTACCTCATATCGCTCCCAAGCGTGACCTCAAGCTTCATCGACTCCGATACCATCGCCGCCGTGCTCGCGGGCGCAAACTACAAAATCGTTGCCGACAACAACCTGACAATCAAAAGCCTTGATCTCCCGTCGCTCTACACGTCCAGTTCCTTAACTCTTGAGGCCGGCAATTCCATCGATGTCCTGACAAACGCCGTCTTCGGCTCGCGCGCCGTTTCGTTGCTTGCCAACGCCCCCAACTCCGAACTAGGAACAATCGCCTACCGTGTGGCGGGAGCAGGGGGCATCACGATCGAAAGCGGCGCATCCCTCGACAACGGCACCGGACTCCTAACCCTCGAGATCGGAACCGCCCCAAGCACCGGACGCACCGGAGACTACGCAACCGCAGGAGACTTCACACTCGACGGAAACATCACCTCCGGATCGTTGCTGATCGACGGTGCCTCAAGCGGCATCAACGTGACCTCCGTCCTGACCGCAGAGGGCTCCGGCTACGCCATGACCCTGAACGGCCTTTCCCAGTCTTTCTCCGAAGCCGGCACCCTAAGCACCCCCAACGGCAACTGGATCATCTACAATGAAACAACAGGATCGCTCGGCACAGTAGCCCTCAACGGCCTCGTGCCCGATTTCAATCGGTACGGCTGCATCTACACCTCGGGCTGCACAACAGGCGCAATCCTCCCGTCCGATGGCAATGGGGTGGTCTACGCGTTCGCGCCCACCCTCAGCGTAACCCTCGCCCAACCCGACAAAGTTTATGACAGCACCACTGCCGCAAACGTGTTAGGCGCGACGATCAATGGGATCGCAAATGGAGACATCGTTTCCCTCACCGGCTCCTATTCAACGAAAAACGTCGGAAACGGCCTCGTCATCTCCTTCGCGCTCGATACGCCCTATGGCTACGTCGTGAACGCCACCACAGGAAACATCACCACAAGAACCCTGATTATCGCTCCGAATTCCTCCTCAAAAATCTATGACAGCGTCGCGTTGGAGAACGCTGTCTATTCGCAAGATATTGCAAACTACACCTTCACGGGCTTTCAAGGTCCCGATACCGCATACAATACCGGGCTAATTCTATCCGGATCGATGACCTTCAACGGCTCAACGCTAACCTATGTGCGGGACACAGGAAGCTACGTACTGGGAGTCGGCACACTCACGGGCGCAGACACATACGGCAACTATCAAATGGCGTTCGCCAATCCGGCCAATGAATCTTACACCGTCATCTGGCCCAACAACGCAGCGATCACGACCCAGACGAATGCCATCCTTGGAGGACTCTCCTTGGACATATGCGGTGCCGAAAAAATAAAAGTCGCTGGCTGTTGTCTCCACTCCATAACTCCGGGCCAAAGCACCTCCTCTCTAACGTTGCCAACGGAGCCGCTGTACACAGCCATAACTATCGACTAGCCGAACAGGGAAACTGTTGCGCTCCGTCAGAGACTCAAACATGATATCGGCAATCTCCCCCTGTACCGGGCAAACCCATGAAACATCGTCTTGCGATCCTCTGTTCAACGTTCCTGCTCTCTCTGCCTTTCCCCGAAAGCAGTATGGCACAGGGACTCGCGGAGCAGGGAGTGGTCGGAACGGTCGGCGCCGGAGCCTTATATGGCGCTACGAAAAGCCTGAACAAGCCCCGCGTTGACCCGGCTGTCGATGCCATGCTCCGGCAGCAAGGCTATACGAATGTCTCCGCCGCATCCTCTTCCGACTCGCAATACATGGCCATTGACCCGAACCGAGGCCCGGTCCTGATAACCCTCGACCCGGCAACGAACCAAATCCTTTCGGCGGTCCCAAGGTAACTTTTTTACCGTCACCCCCGCGAAGGCGAGGAACGCAAAGCGGCAGTCGATTCCACCGCAAGGCGAAACACCCAGCCGAACATCGCGCGAAGCGAGACAGCCAAAAGCGTCTTCAAGTAATTGGCCCAAAACCTCTCAATAATTAGGATAGCATTAAGCAAGAAGCCGTATCCTTGCTAGATAAGGAAAGTTTTAGGCGTATTTTAGGCTTTGGGGGGTCAGCAAAATGAAGGTATGGCATATTATAGGCTTGGTAATCTGTTCGTTATTTTATTCCAATACAGCAGCATACGCAGAGACCATAACCTTAAGCCCAGTCGCTGGTTCCAGAAATCAGGTTCAAATAAACGAAGCCCTAAAAAAGGGCGGTGTTGTCCACTTGAACGCCGGAACCTACACCATCGACAACAACATCGAAATGGTGAGCGGCGCCACGTTGGAGGGCGACCGGGGAGCAAAAATATTTGTAGCCGACAACGTGCGCTGGGAAAAATATCGCCCGGTAATCCGTATGCTGCATCTCAAAAACGCGCGAGTGACGGGTTTCGAAATCGACGCGAACCGCGACAACAATATGCACCCCTATATCACGAAAGAGGGCGCTCCCGGACACCAGTTCTACCGCATCTTTTATCTGTACAAGGCCGATAATGTCGAGATCGACCATATGTATCTCCACGATACATGGGACGATGTCGTGTTTGCCGAAAAAGCATGGAACCTGAATTTCCACGACAACATCGTTCGCCGCCCCGGCCATGACGTAGTGTCGATTTACCATTCGGGGCCCGCCTATGTGACCAATAACTGTATGCGGGTATACAAGTTCAGTGGCGCGCGCACCTGGGGCAATTCTGGCCCCCTCTATGTCGTCTCGAACGACATCGGTAAAGAACCCGACATCACGTCTTGGGCTGGCATCTACTCTCGCGGCATTCGCTCCGTCGCCTATGACTGCAACAACAACATCCACGACGTGGCGAAGAGACACGGACTGCTCGATGGCGGAAAAATTTTCACCGATAACTGCCCGATCTCCGTCAATATGTCGATAGCTACGCAGTCATGCGATCCGGCCAACCTTGCCGCAGGAGGTGGCACATCAACTTCGTCCTCATCCTCATCCTCCTCTTCCGGGTCGACATCGAATTGCCCGGGAAGCTCCTCGTCGGGCACCTCGAGTGGCGGCGGCACAAGCAGCGGCGTTGTGGACTACGACACATCCAGCTCTACGTCCGACATTCCTGCAAACCTCCACATCATCGGCGGCTTCAGTGCCCGCACCGATGCCGAAATGGCGGCTGTCAAAGCAACCGGTGGAAACGCGGTGATGCCGTACAACACGCTTGGCTCGCTTGATAATATGCAAAAGAGACTTGTCACTCTTGCCAATAGAGCGGCAAGTCACGGCGTGATGATCATCGACGACGTTCCTCACCAGTTGCTCTCCAGATACAAGCAAAACTGGGACATGGACGACCTCGTTTCCGACATGACCGCGCATCTGCAATACATAGCGGGCAACTCGAGCCTGAAATCGAAGATCATTGGCTACTACATGATCGGCGACTGGCACGAGGACCTCGGAAAGGCCAAAACCGCTCTCCAAAATATGAGCGCCATAATCCACAAGTACACGCCGGGCAAATACTCAATCTGCGGTGTCTCGGGTAATACAGGCTACGGTGGGTCGGTAAGTGGCTACATCCCCTTCGCCTCGAACTACACCGAAGCCGGATGTGATATCCTTGGCGTCTATCTGTACCCCTACGGAAGCAATAAGGTGCCGATGACGAACCTCGCCAACATTCTTGAAGCCTTCAAGAAAGTTGGCTGGACTCCCGCCAAGTCGCCTCTTATGGGAATGCCCCAAAGCTACGGCGGCCAGTGGGGCTACTATGTCCCGACAGCGGCTCAGGTCCGGACCCAAACCAAGTACTTCTGCCAAATGGGCGCAAAGCATATGCTGTTCTACGATTACAGCACAGGCACCGGCAACGGCACCACAAGCCCCGCAGTTCAGGCCGGTATCAAGGCCGGGCTTAGCGACTGCAGAGCGATCTGGGGCGATTAGAGAAGAATCCCGAGCATCCCCTCCCCCTTGGGGGAGGGGTCAGGGAAGGGGGAGTTCCGCAAGAAATCTGACGAGAACGAGAGACAAATGCCCCATACCTCCTACCAAACCGGCTTAACCGCCGAGCTAAAATGCGTCATCGCCTTGCGCCTCAAGGCCTACCGCATCCTTGCTCGCCGCTACAAAACCCCCGTAGGCGAAATCGACATTATCGCTTCGCGCGGAAACACCATAGTCGCCATCGAAGTCAAATCCCGCGCAACGCACGAAAGCGCAATTGAATCCATAACCCCCCGCCAGCAAAAGCGCATCGCCGACACCCTCCAGTACTTCATCATGTGCCGCCCCCGCTACGCCAAGTGCGACCTCCGCTTCGACGTCATGCTCTCCAAACCCTGGTCCTGGCCTCTGCATCTCAAAAACGTCAGAATGCATTCAGACTAGCCAAGCATCGCAGAGACAAAAACCCTCTCCGCCACGAAGTGGGGTAGAGGGCGGGGACCCAATCGCAAAGCGATGGGAGGGTAGGTGGTGTATCCATCGGAGGTGACGACGGCAATATTAGGAATATAATCTCCGCTCCCATTTCCAAGAAAGCGCAAACCCTTATCCCGCCTTCCTCTCCCGCGCCAACGTCCAAGTAACAATCGTATCCTCCACGCTTGTCACATCCGTCAGCTTAATCTGCATCGTCCGTCGCGGCACCGAACTCCCGCAATAAATCGAAGACTCCAACCCGAGCCTCCCCTTATCAACCTTCAGCTTCCACCCGCTGCCCGAAGCGGTGCGGAGCAGGGCGGTCTGCCCCCCCTGCGAAAGCGAAACCTGCACGGTCGGATGCAAATGCCACCGCAACGTAAAAGGCCGAGCCTTCCGCCCCTGAAGCGCATCCCGTCCCGAAAGCGTATCCCCGTCCGCCGAAAGTTGAAGCGCCCGCGTGTGCGTCAGCCCGAACCGCGAATAATACCCGTTATGCGCCATCTCCAGATAATGCGTCCCGTTCTGCTCAAAGCGATGGGAAGAAGTCATCACGCTCCCCGCAATGCTCCCGTCGCTGTCGATATCGCAAGCATTGGTATCGGCAACAGTAAGCGTCGAATGCGCCGCCGTCGCCGCGCAAGCCGACCTCCACTCGCCCGGTCCGTGCGGCACGGACCCGCAATTCACAATGAGCCTCTCGCGCCCCGAGCTAAACTCAAAACTCAAAAGTCCCGCGTGCCCCTCCATCCCATGAGAGCGTGGCGGCGGCGAAGCAGAATCCGCAATCAAAAGGCTTCGCCCCGCTTGCATCCTCTCATATCCCGTTTCCGGCAACCGCCGCACCACGCGCCCGCGCGTAACCGCCTGCGTAAGCACCGCGTCGATCAAAAGCGGAACCTCCTCCGTCGCCCCATGAAAAAGCGCCAGCCCTCCATCGCCATGCCTGAAAAGCTTCAACCCCGGAACCAACGCCGTCACGCTCGTCCCAATAGAAGGCGGAGCCGCAATCCCCGCCATCTCAAGAACGTTGTGAATGTCAACGAGATGAGCGAGCATCCTCATCTGTGCGGACGGATTGCGGCTAATATGCCCCCCATCGGCCAGAATCTCGACCGCAAGCTGCCTCTGAAGCAAATCGCAAGCAAACCCGAGCGCATTGTCTCCATCCGGGAAATTCAGCCCGCCATAGATCAATCCGCGCGCCGCCTGAACCGCCTCGACCCCCTTCAGCGAAGGAGACATGGTCCGTTCCAAATGCTTCCATTGCCGATGAAGGCTCATCACAAGCCGCTGGGAGAAGTCGGGAGGCGCAACGGGCGCATAAAAATCATAAAATCCGATCCACGCCGCGATCCGTGCCCCCAGATGCTCAGGCAACCACTCGTCCTTGTCCCAGCCGTCGAATTGCTCAAGCCAGCGGTCGATAAGCCTGACGCACATCGCGCGCGCCGAATCCGTCCCCACAGCCCGAAGATTCCGCAACGTCGAGGATGTGTTCCTTAAGGTAGCTTCCTCAATGGGAGGAAACATTTCTTTCTGTTCGGAGATCAGAGCTATCCCGGCGTTGGCGTCCCCCGGCCACGGATCGGGCGGCGCAAAATGCAGACGCATAGGCGTTTCCCCCGCCGAGAGGATTCGTTGGTAGATGCGGTTGCCATACGCGACGTTCTGAACGCCACGACGCACCTTGCCTATGAGCTTGGCAGCTTGATTCATCTACAAAAGCTCTCTACTCAAGAGTTTCCGCGTAACGCTGCGATATTGGAGGCATAACTCGCCTCGCCGCCCTTAAAAGTCGCTGTGCCTGCCACAAGGACATCGGCCCCGGCCGCTATGGCCTGCTTGGCCGTGGTGGGGTCTATGCCTCCATCGACTTCGAGATCGATAGGGCGTCCGAGCGCAGTAATGCGTTGCCGAAAGACGCGGATTTTGTCGAGTTGAGAGACAATAAATGACTGTCCGCCAAAACCGGGATTAACCGACATGACGAGAACGAGATCGACATCGTTCCAAACATAATCAAGCGCCTCGATGGGAGTAGCCGGGTTTAGCGCAACCCCCGCCTTCTTCCCCAAAGACTTAATGAGCGAAAGCGTCCGATGAAGATGCGGCCCCGCCTCTGGATGCACGGTAATAATGTCGGCCCCCGCATCCGCGAAGCTCTTCACGAACAAATCGACGGGCGAAATCATCAAATGCACATCGAAGATTTTCGACGTAAAGGGCCGCAGCGCCTTCACCACCGCAGGCCCGATTGTAAGATTAGGGACAAAGTGCCCGTCCATAACATCTATATGTATGTAGTCGGCCCCTGCGGCATCGACAGCTTTAACCTCATCGCCAAGCCTGGCGAAATCAGCGGACAATATGGATGGAGCGATGCGGATCATTGACACTTTTAAGTTAACCATGAAGGACTTAGACGCCCAAATCCTACGTTAAACGTGATAAACAACTCGTTAACACAATCTTAAACCCAAAACTTTTTTTGCGCACCGCGAAAATAGTAATAGGAATCGCCATCCCGGCGAAAGCCGGGATCCAGCGCCGCGCGTCCGCGCCGCAAGACTCCAAACCCCTCTCCGCCACGAAGTGGGGGAGAGGGAGGCCCCAATCGCAACGCGATTGGGGGGGTGAGGTGGTCTAGCCGCTCTCCTAAAGCCCAAGACCCCTCAAGCCTTAACGTTCCACCCCTCTACCTTCCAGCCCCCCTCATGCACCAGCATCCCGAAAGCCCCCGTCGAAAGCTTAAGCTTAAACCTCTCCCTAAACCCCTCAAAATCCTCCGTCAAATGCGGCGCAAACCGCGCAATCCCATTACTCGTCACTACAAGAACCTTCTTCCCCGCGTAGTTCCTCACGACCTCATCCCCAAACGCCTTCCATCCCCGAATGATCCCGTCCACATCAACCTGCCACCCATCCGGCACAACGGCATTCTCATCCCAAGCCTTAAGCGCCTCAGCACCGACACGCGCCACAACCCGCTCCTCCGGCTTGTTCTCATCGACCCCATAATCGATCTCGTTGAACAAACTCAGGACATTCAGCGCCCGCCTTACCCCCATAACCTCCAACGCCTGTTCCGCCGTCTGCTGAGTTCTTTTCAATCCCGAACAAAACACGACATCAGGAACAAGCTCATGCTCCCGCAAATAAGCTCCAAGCTTCCTTCCTTGCTCAAGCCCTGCCGGAACAAGCGGCAAATCCGTCCGCGCCCCAACGCGCGTCACCACATCCCCCGGAGCAAACGTATTTCCATGCCGCGCAACGAGCAGGGTGGTTTTCATGGCAACAATTCCCCATGCTTGGCAATAAGCGCTTCCGCCCGCGTGACATCTTCAGGGCTATCCACCCCTGACATGCTCGCACGCCCCGCATAATCGACCGGCACGCACTTGATTTTGTATCCATTTTCCAAAACGCGAAGCTGTTCCAACCCCTCAAGCGCCTCGAACGTGCCCTCCGGCAGCTTCCCAAACTCCTCAAGCATCTCCCGCCGATACCCATAAAGGCCGATATGCCTCCAAATCGGCGAAAGCGCCGACTTCTCCCGAAGCTCCTTCTCCTTCCGAAGCGCCGGAATGATATTCTTCGAAAACCAGAACGCCGCTCCCGTCTTCTCATCGAAAACAGCCGTAGTCCCGCTGAACGGCGTCGTCTTCTTGCTCTCCCTAAGCTTGTCGAGTTCCGTCCAGCTTAAGTTAGTGACAGGAGTAACCATATCCGTCGGATCGGACGCATAGGCCTCGATCATCGCCTTCAAAAAATCGGGAGGCGTCAAAGGAGCATCTCCTTGCAGATTGAGCACAAAATCCGGCTGCACCTCCATCTGAGCCGTCGCCTCCTGAGCGCGGTCAGTCCCCGTCCTGCATGAAGCCGGAGTCATAACAAAAGGAACATCAAGCTCCCGCGCATGATCCGCAATGCGTTGATCGTCCGTAGCCACAACCACCTCGATGTCGCGATTGCCATTGGCTGCGGTTTTGGCGATTCTGACCACGCGCTGAAGCATCGTCTGCCCCGCAATCATCGCGAGCGGTTTCCCCGGCAACCGGGTCGAAGCATAACGGGCAGGAATGACAATAAGCGTGCGCATGAAACCATCTCCCAAAAATTGTTCCATCCTGCTTACCAAGCGCGCGATCAAAACTCCAGAGAATCGCACAAATGGGTAGCTTCTTGCACCATTTGCACCCCATCGCGGGACAAGCACGGTTAATACGGACTTGAGCGAATCCCCCGAATCTGTGTAAATACGCATGACGAAAATCCTATCATGCGGTGATAAGAAAATGACCAACGGTTCGGATGAGTTGGATGTGCGCAGGTGCTTCAAGACAGCCGGAAAAGCATATCTCGAAAGACAGTTCGTTGACCCCTGCGGCGTCGTGACAGTAGCCCCCCTAACGGTAACCCCCGAAAAAAAGTCCGCCGTCTACGCCTACGTCCGGGACGGGAATGAAATACTGCTGGTGCAAAAACGCGACCGCGCCGTGTGGGAACTCCCCGGCGGCGGAATAGGCGCATCCGAAAACCGCTTTGAAGGCGTCAGTCGTCAATGGAAAGAGGAGATTGCGCGCCCAAATCTAAATGCGAGTCCTCTAGAGTCGGATTTCCCGTTTGAATCCCCACAAAACGCATACTCCCACGAAGTGAATTACACGAGGGGCGGGAAATATATGATCTACAACCAAACCTTCCTGAGTTATCCAGCTCCCGCATCGCTAAAGGAACACCCTTTGCTTAAACACCAAGAGTGGGACACGCGCGAAGGCAAGGCGCGTTGGTTTGACATAAATAAACTTCCCCCGGTCGACATGACGCACTGGCTTGCAATCAAGAGTTTTACATCCGAACTTCGAAACCGTCTCTTTGCAAAACCTGCCGAACCCGCGTACGTTCGTTAACTTCTTTCCCTTTGCAAAAATCCTTGCAAAATCAGTGCATATAGCCCCTAGCGCACCGGGTAAAAACCTTATAAACATAAGGAATGGCAGCGACTCTCGACAAACGTCCCGAGCCGCAATCGCGCGAAGAACGCGCGGCAGCGGCTTTGCGTGAAAACCTGCGAAAGCGTAAGGAGCAGGAACAGGACCGCGCGTCCAAAAAAGAACAGAAGGAACAGGCGTAAACCGCCAAAGGAAAAAAGGAATTATGGACAGCATTCGCATCCGGGGCGGACAAACTCTAAGAGGTAAAATTCACGTAAGCGGCGCAAAAAATGCTTCGCTGCCGTTGCTTGCGGCAAGCCTCCTCACGGATGAGCCTCTGACTCTCGCGAACGTTCCGCACTTGGTCGATATCGTCACGATGTCGAACCTCCTTGGCCAACTCGGCGTCGATATCAAACTGAACGGCCTTGCCTCCACCGGCTTCGCTGGCCGCGTCATGGAACTGAAGGCAACCAACGTTTCCAACATCACCGCGCCCTACGATTTAGTACGCAAAATGCGCGCAAGCGTCCTTGTCCTCGGTCCTCTCGTCGCAAGGGCAGGGGAGGCTCGCGTATCGCTTCCCGGCGGCTGCGCCATAGGTTCCCGCCCTGTCGATCTGCACATGGGCGCATTGCGCAAGCTTGGCGCCGAAATGGAACTCGATAACGGCTACATCCACGCCCGTGCGCCAAACGGCTTGCGTGGCGGCGAAATCGTGTTCCCGACCATCACCGTGACCGGAACGGAAAACGCCATGATGGCCGCTGTCTTGGCAAAAGGCGAAACCACCATCATCAACGCCGCGCGCGAACCCGAAGTTGTCGATCTGGCCGAATGCCTCGTTAAAATGGGCGCTGAAATCGAAGGCATCGGCTCCGACCGCCTCCGCATCGTCGGCAAAGATAAACTCCACGGAGCCAAACACTCAGTCGTCCCCGACCGCATCGAAGCCGGAACCTTCGCGATGGCGGCCGCCATTACCGAAGGCGAGCTTGAACTGATCGGCGCAAAGCTTGAGCACCTGAACAGCGCCGCAATAGTCTTGGCCGAAGCCGGAGTCGTCATCACCGAAACCTCCGATGGCCTTCTCGTCAAAAGCACAGGGCTCGTCCGCGGCACCGACATCATGACCGAGCCTTTCCCCGGTTTCCCGACCGACCTCCAGGCGCAAATGATGGCGCTCATGACCGTGGCCAACGGCGCATCGATGATCACCGAGACGATTTTCGAAAACCGCTTCATGCACGTCCCCGAACTTCGCCGCATGGGCGCAAACATCACTGTCCACAACTCATCGGCTTTAGTGCGCGGCGTCCCGATGCTCCACGGCGCCGAAGTCATGGCCACCGACCTCCGCGCCTCCGTCTCGCTCGCCTTGGCAGGCTTGGCCGCCAGAGGAGACACCATCGTCAACCGCGTTTACCACCTTGATCGCGGTTATGAACGTCTCGAAGAAAAACTCGCCGCGTGCGGTGCGCAAATGGAACGCGTCAAGGCCGCCGCATGACGGAAGAACTTCTGAAGCTCCGCGCCGAAGATGCCGAAGACATCGAGGTTATGTCGGCGGTATTGCAGGACTCCATCGTCCCTCAATGCGACATGGCCTTTCAGGAGGACGAACAAAGCTTTGTGTTGGTCGCCCAACGCCTGTGCCGCGAAAAAGGTCGCCAAGGCAAAGAGCGCATCTGCTGCGCCCTAACCGTGAAAGGCGTCAAAAGCGTCCGCACCCACGGCATGGACCATTGCAAGACCCAAGACGACGCCATGCTGGACCTGCTGGCAATCATCCTCGAACCTTCCCACGTCCTAAACCTCATCTTCGCCGGAGACGCCCGCATCAAGGTTGAATTGGATAACTGGTCCGCAACCATCGAAGACTACGGCCCCCGCTGGCCCTCCCTCTGCCAACCCCACCACGACGCGGAAGCCTGATTTAAGGCAATCCTAGGCCATCAAACTTGGCATGGCCGTGTGTTTGACGAGAAGTGCAGCTCCGAGAAATCTGAGCACTGTTGGCTTCGACGACATCGTAAGGTTCCGCCGCAAACCTGAAGCTCCTCAGCTTTTCATAGTTGCACCTGACTGTGTTGTCGTGACCTTGAGAAAAAAAGTCGTTCTCCAAAAAATCGACAAGCGGCTGATTGGCATACTCCGCGCCGGAACCAATATGCAATTCTTTGGAGGCTAGGATTTCAACAATCCTGTCCTTATCGAGATTAAAGATTTTCCCGTCATCCCCCTCAATACCGGCGATCCTTTTATCCAGCGCATCGATGACAGTCTCGAAGGATTTGCCATAGGCATCTGACCTGCTCCCCATCTTCGGGGCGATTTGAATTAGAGTCTTTGGGTTAAAAT
>CAZLIG010000009.1:21966-22594 GCA_964559415.1 uncultured Rhodospirillaceae bacterium | reverse complement strand
AAAAAAACCCTGCGAACAACGCGCGCAGGGCTTCAAAGGTTAAACGCAATTCTGGATTATTTGCTTACTTAGGCTTAAAGACCATCTCGGTGTCACCTTCCATAACATACCCCTTTTGCGTATAATATTCCCAAGAACTCATCTGCTTCTGCGAATTGTTTTTCGGGTCCCACGGATTCTTTTCCCATCCCGCTTTTTTTGACGTCTCCGCTTTATCTTTCTCGCCTATAGGCGTGTTTTTTTCACCTTTAACAGCCGCATCCTTGATCATCCGCTCCTGCACCGGCTGCGGAAGATACTTCGCATCCAGCTGCTTGGTCATGTTTTTCTTCTTGGATATCTCGTCAAGCATCCGCTTGATTTTCATCTTCCAGCGCAACTCTTTCTGGGATGCAGGCCGCCTGTTCAACGTCACCGCATTATTTGCCGCTTTCAACGACTGCTGCGGCGAGGCTTTCGGGTCGAGCTTCTTTTCCGGCTCCGGAGTTGGAGCAAGTTTATCGTTTTTTTGATCCTTTTTATTCGTAGAATTGTCACCAATCTTCGCCCGCATTTTGGCGATGTCTTCTTCCTTTGCCTCCACCTTAACGGAATGTATCGGATCCTTGATGTCAATCTTCGGATCGAC
>CAZLIG010000009.1:2518-21956 GCA_964559415.1 uncultured Rhodospirillaceae bacterium | reverse complement strand
TCGACGACCTTAACCCCGATAGCCGAAAGGTCGCCGTGGAGTTGAAGCTCTCCCCCCGCCTTCAAATGGTCGGTCGCTTCTTTATTAGAAATCTCGGTCATTCTCGGACCCTCGCAATTCGAAACGATTAAAATCGCCTAAATACCTTATCATCATTGTGCCTCAATAGCATTAAGGGATGGCTAAATCCTCACACGACCATGAAAGTAAAAGAAAACAAGCGACCTAAAGTAAACGAAAATTACCCATAATTGAGTGCCGAAACCCTTTAGTTTCCAAAAACTTGAGGCGCACTTCTTTAGTCGCGCCTCTGCAACATTTTCCTTGACGTAATATTCGAAAAAAAATTTCGACCGTTTCCGGCTCCAGCCGAGGCTGTTTTTTACTTCGTCAACTTCCTGGCCTCTTCAACGCCCGGATACTCAGCCCCCTGCGGCGTCGCCTTTGCGAACTCAGCCTTTGCCTTTTCGGCATTGCCTGCTTTCAAAAGAATGGCTCCATAGTGATAGTGCATCTGCGGCGGAAGCTTATCCTCTTTCCCGCGCGCCTGCCCAAAAGCACGCTCCATAATGGTCTGAGCCCGCGCAATGTTTCCTTGCTTGAAATAAACCCAAGCTAAAGTGTCAAGCAGCAACGGATTGTTCGACCCGTTAAACCGCTCCGCCACCGTGCGCGCTTTCTCCATCGAGGCCGGATCATCCGACTGATAATCGGCAATGAGTTCGGCGAGGTTGTTTGCCGCCAAATCAAGCGTAGGATTCCGATCCAGAATCTTTTCATAAAGCTCGCGCGCATCCTTGTATTTCCCCGCCCGCGTCAAAAGATCAGCCGCCACAAGCGGAGGCCGGAAATCCCCCGGCACAGCAACGAAAGCCTTCTTCAGCACCTCAATAGCTTTCTCCTGGACACCTTCGGAAACGTAAAGGTTGGCGCGCCCAAGGTAGGGTTCGGCAAACGAGGCCTTGGCATCAATAGCCTTGTCGAATGCGGCCGCCGCCTGCTGCGTTTTTCCAGACCCCATGTAGCATCGAGCCAAAAGAGTTGCGACCGCAGGCGTTTCAATCTTAAGCGTTTCGAGATATTGAGCAGCCACATCAAGCTTCTTGGTCCTGGCATAGCTGTCGACCAAAGCGACAAGCGCATGTCCCGCAAGCGGCGTTGAGGGATTGGCGTCCACAACGGCCTTATACTTCTCAATCGCTTCATCATCTTTTCCGGTTCTCTCGAAAATTTGCCCTTCAAGAAAACCCGCAGTAAGCTTTTGCCCCTCGATCTGTTCAAGCTGCTTGATCGCCTCCTGAGCAGGAAGCCATTGCTTCGCGTCAATCGCGATTCGTGCCGCTGCCTCCCAACCAATGGCATAGGTAGGTGCTGCTTTTGTAACCGAACCAATCAGGTTCATCGCCTGCTTGGTGTCGCCATTGAATCCGACAATCTGAGCCAGACGCACGCGTGCGGCAAAATTAGTCGGATCGACCTCGGCGAGTTTCTTGAGCGTGTCGATGGCAAGATCGGCATGCCCCTGCATAAAGTAAGTTTCGCCCAAAAGCTGAAGCGCCTCTTTGTCGGACGGCGTAACACGAAGAACGTCGCGCAAATCCGAAATCGCGCTTTGATAATCCCCATTATCAAATGAAAGGTTCGCCCGCACCAAAAGAGCCGCCCGGTTGTCGGGCTTCTTCTCCAACACGGTCGCAACCAACTTTTGCGCCAATTCCTGATTGCCGCGTTTAATGCTGAGGCGCGCAAGCAATGTCCGCGCATCAAGCGCCGACGGATTAAACTGGCCGCGCTCAACGACCTGGTTCAACAACTCGACAGCCTTGTCTGAGGCGTTTGAAGCCGAGTACACATCCGCAAGCCAGAAATAAAGCTCATCCTTTGTAGGATTAGCCTCGATAAGCTTCTTGATCTCGGTCTCCGCCACATCCACGCCACGGTTCTTCGCGAGAAACACCACGAGTTGGCGCTTCAAACCCCAGTTGTCGGGCAGCTCTTTCACGCCCTCGCGCAAAGATTGCTCTGCCTCATCCATCTTGTTTGCCTTGGCCAATATCGTAGCAAGGTCGGCGCGGAACTGCGTCTCTTCGGGCTTCAGCATGAAGATCGCCTTATAGGACTCAACAACCTTCGGATAATCCTCCTGCTTCTGATAAAGGAGGACGCGCAAAAGAAGGAGTGCCAGGTTCTTAGGGTTCTTCTCGATGCCTTTATTGACGGTGGCTATAGCCTTTTCCGTCTCCTTCTTCGCCGAATAAACCCCCGCCAAGGCGGAAGTCCCCGAAACACTCGCAGGGTCCTTCTCAAGAGCGTCCAGCCCTTCCTTTTCAGCTTCATCAAGCTTGCCCTGCCGCAAAAGCAAAGCCGCCTGCATGGCATGAGCTTCGGCATTGTTCGGCTCATCTGCAAGAGCAGCCTCAATCCTCTTGCGCGCCTCGTCATATTGCTCGGCCGCCATAAAGTATTGGGCGAGCTTCAAAACGGCGGGGTAGTACCGTGGATTTTGGCGCTCCGCACTGGTGTAGTTGCCAAACGCATTGCGCAAATCGCCCTCGTGCTCATCAACAAGCCCAAGCCTGTAATACGGCTCGGCATCGGTGGGCTTAAGTTGAGCTGCATTCTTATACTCGATCCGAGCTTTCTTGTAATTGGCCTCTTCCATCAAGGCATTGCCGCGCTTGATATGCTTTGCCTCTTTTTGTTCGGGATTGTCGCAGCCAGCGAGGGGCGCGGACAAGGCGAGGCAACCAAGCATAACCAAAACGTGTTTTCTAAAGCTCATGGCAAACCCCTTGTTGATATGACCGTCGAAAATACCGAAGAAGCAAACAAACGGCAACAGGACGTTTCCGAACCCTTTCAAAGGGTTGCCCTGTGCAAAGCCCCACGCGCAATGCGTCTAGAAACAGTTGTTCAAAACCGTCCCAATGACGTTCGCCCCTTTAAGAGACTCGAGGCACCGCTTAAGATCGTCTTCTTTAGTGACTCCATCGCGAACCACAACGAGCACCGCATCGATTTGCGGAAGGAAGGCTATTGGATCGTCTTGGATGAGCACCGGCGGCAAATCATAAATCACAATGCGGTCCGGGTAGCGCGTTTTGACCTCGTGAGCGAGCGAGATCATCTTCGGCGAACTCAACAGCTCCGAAGAATTCTCAAGCGCAGACCCCACAGGCAAGACGCTGAGCCGCTCGAATGGAGGCCTCGTCAGGCAGTCGCGTAGCGGAATATCGTTAAGCAAATAATCCGTCAGCCCCGCTTGCGGGTCCAGATTCAGGTACTCATGAACATTCGGCTTTCTGAGATCGAGGTCGACCAGCAATATCGATTGCTTGAGATCAAGAGCGATACTGATCCCAAGGTTCAAAGCGACTGTCGTCTTTCCATCCGCGTAGTTGGGACTCGTTACGGCCAACGCCTTGAACCCGGATGCGTTCATGATTTGAAGTACCTTGGCCCGAAGCTGCCGATATACATCGGCCTCAGGACAACGAATGCGATGAGCAACGATGCGATGACGTTCAAGATGATCCTCATCGACCGGAAAAACCCCGGTTTCCTGAAACATCGTCGGGCGCGAGGTAAAGCGCGGCTCGGAATACACAGGCATCTCCTGAACGACCTGCCTCGAAGTGGCAGCTGAAGCACTACGTTCAATCGCCGCCTTGCGTTCCAGCGCAGCACGTTCCTGCCTTGATTTTTCGAGGGCCTTTTCCAGCCTGTCCATTTACTTTTCTCCGGTTACGACTGGTTGATTTTGTTAAGCCATTCACGGCCCTGCTCGATCCCCTTGCGTACCCTGTCGAGTTGCTCATGATTGGGATCAAGACGAGAGTAATGCGGCGCAACGCGAGTTAAAATGCGCCGAGCCAACGCAACGCCCTGCCTTTTGAATCTTTGGCCCATCGACCGCTCGGTTTCCTCACGGATATCGATATGCGGAATGGCAACAAGAGGCGCTACGCCAACGGCGCTCTCAATAGCGTGAATGCCCACGAGGCCCTGCCTAAGCATCTGCGCGGCAGCGGCGGCCCCGAAGCCCGCCATAAGCGAAGCCATGAGTGCGCCGAGAGCCAAAATTTTCTTCGAAGGCTTGGTACGGATCGGAAGCTCGGGCGGATTGATCAACGTCAGCCGCTCGCCACGGCGATCCTTCTGCATCTGCTCGCTCATGTCGGCAGTCAGCTTTTTTGACTTTAGCTCTCGATAACGCATTTGCGCATTTTCATAATCTCGCGTAAGTGCAGCCAGCTCTTGCTGCGCCTCCGGATTCTGAACAAGAGCCGCGTGATACTTATCGATCTGCGCCTGAAGGTCGGCCCGTTGCTGGAGAAGAGCCTTGCGTTGCTCCTCCGCCGAACGCACCTGCGCCGAAAATTGCAAATAGACAGGGTTGTCAGCATCCGAAACAACACCGCTTACGTCCGACATCGGCTTTTGCTTCGCGAGTTGATCCTCAAGCTTGTTAAGCTTGCTCCTCAAAGCCAAAACATCCGGATGCTCCGGCCCATAACTCTTATGTGCCTCTTCAAGCTTTGCGCGCGCATCGGAAATTTGCGATTTTAGTTGAGCTGTTTGCTTTGTGGTCCGAATGCCATGAGCTTGCAGGCCCTCGATTTTGTGCCTGACCTTGACGACGTCCGGATGCTCGGGACCATACTGCGCGGTAAGGCTAGCATACTCGGACTGAAGCGCCTTCAACTGAACGGAAGGCGTTGTCATCACCTGTCCGCCGGCAAGCAGTCTCGAATAGGGATCGACCGCGACCAACTGCCCTCGTAACGCACCGAGATTCCCTTCGTTGCTGGCAATCTGGGAGTCCAAGCTCTGAAGATTAAGCGTAAGCTGGGCAACAATTTGCTGGTTGAAAGTGAGGCTTTCAGGCCGGGTAACGCCCTGCTCCTTCTGAAAGTCCGCGATTTTCTTTTCTTGCTCGCTCAACGACTGCTCAAGGCCCTCGATTTGTTTGGCAAGAAACGCCGAAGTTTCCTCGGCCTCCGTCCGCCTTTGCTTCAGATCCTCGTCAAGAAACCGCGTGACAAGCTCATCGGTGACCTGCTGAGCCTTGAGTTGGTTGCTGTAATCGAAGCTCAGATTAAATGCGATCGCCGCAGGCGCCTGCTTAGCTGCGGACGGATTGGCTACCGAACTGCTGACCAACTCGAGCTTGATCTTTTCCGCCATGTTCTTGGCAACATAGGCGATAGGCGTATCCTCCCTCTCCTCGCGATAAAGATCGAACTTCGTAATGATCTCGATAAGAGAGCCGGTCGAAAGAACCTTTTGTTGCAGCAAACTGATCCGCTGATCGGCAAGCGCCTCGCGCTGTTCCCTCGCGGAAGAACCCAAAGGAGCGACGGCATCGGAAGAAATCTCCGGCTGCTCGACCTGAACGGTAGCCGTCGACCGGTAATTCGACCAGTGGAGAACAAAAATCATGGCAATAGCGAAAACTGCCAGTGAAGTTCCAATGAAAAGTTTTTTCCACCGCCTTAAAATGGCGAAATAATCACCGAGATTGAGCTCTTCCATGTCTCCACTTCCCTCTGGAACAAAAAACTGACTGGTTTAGTCCGCTAGCGACCAGGCACCCGGGCGATAAACAAACCCAATCATAAACGTACTATCTTGCGCAGTTTTGGTAAGGTTAGTCAGCGTCTCATACCTGTATCTGTAGTCGGCGGTCACATCCACCGTCGGGGTCAGATGATAGACGATACCGCCATGTCCATCCGCAAGCGCCTCCAAATCCCCCGAAGAAGCCCGTTGATACTCGGCCATCAGATATGAAACGCCGCCAATCAATGAAATGTTCGGATTGATCTGATGCGTATCCGAGACCGAGACCGAAGTCTGAAGCGCATCCGCCCCATTACCATAAGAACTCTGGGAACGGGAAGCCGAAATGTTGATGTTGTCCTGCTGCCCTTTAAAGGTAAGCCCTCCCGAGAAAACGTACTGAGGCTTCCAGTCGTTGACGGGAGTACCATAATTGAACTGGCGGCTAATTTGCCCGCCCACATTAAGATTTCCTGAAAGCCTTTCGGAAAACGTCCGCTGCCACCCTACTGTCGGCGAGATTGAATCCACTTTCGTCCCGCTGCCGCGCGTAGCCTTGTAGCGACGGGCCTGAACCTGAACGATCCCGATATTCAACGGATCAAATTGGCGAGAGTATGACGGCGTGACCGAATAAGTCAGATAATTCGTAAAATTTCTGCTATCATATGTCGACGTCGAGACGGTCCCCGTCACCGAAAACTTGCTGGTCTGGCTCGGACTGAACGAAAGTGTCGGAGTTCCCGAGACCCCAAGGTGCCTCGCTACAATCGGCCTCAAGCTATATGTCGTCAGTTCGCTGGTCCTGGTACTATCATAATCGGCATTCCCTTGCAGGCTCATCTCCCATCGCTCGCTTCTCCTCGAAAGGTAGCCATTGCCATGAAGATCGGTAGTATTGAACGCCGACTGATTAAAAAGGTTCTGATCGACCCTCGTTCCAAGCCTTAGCTGAGCAATCGGAGTCGCACTCGTATAGGCCAGCCCGGGCGAAGTTGTGGATCCCCAAAGCGAAGATGCCCCGCTGGTCACCAGCAACGGATTGGTCGAATACGAGACGGTCTCCTTAAGCGAAGCCTGAAAAGCCTTTCCCCCAGGACTCGCTTGTGCAAATGCCTGTATGGGCACAAGCAGCCACGCAACGGCAAGAACTCCAAAGATCAAGACGCTGCGCTTCTGGCTCATGGCAATGCTCACAAATTAGAAGAGACCTGCGGTTGGAATCATAATGACGTCGCCGGGGTGCAAAACAATATCCTGATCGAGATTTTCGCCCGAAGCGATATCTCCATAAGGAACGGGGATGGATGCATCGCCCTGTTCACCATGCCGAATGATCTTAATGCCGCCCTGACTCGCAAAAGGCGTCAACCCTCCCGCTTGGCTCAAAGCCTGCATAACTGTCATGCGGCGACCAATAACGATTTCGCCCGGCTTATTGACCTGACCAAGCACATTAACAGTATGCCCAAGAGCCGCTTTGACAGCGACAGTAACCGAGGCATCAGGGATAAGCTTTTTAAGCTTGAGCTTAATCGCCTCCTGAAGCTGTTCCGGCGTCTTGCCCTGAGCCTTGATGGTTCCCACTAACGGAAAGGTGATGTCTCCGCCGGGAAGAACGAGCACTTCGCGATCCAACCCTTCTTCCTTCCAAACGGTAACTTGAAGAACATCCCCTCCTATAATTGTAAAGGGCGCCTCCTCAGCCGCTGCAACGGGGTGCATGCCTGACAAAAGGGAAATCGCTAAAGCCATCGAAACAAAGAATTTTTTCATGTCCACTCCGCAAAAACCACTAATTTCCGCCGCATTATAAAGGTTTTAAGGAAAGCAGCAAGGAAAACGCGAACACCCACATCTTTCTACGTTGCAGCTTAAGCTTGCGGGATCGCGCATAACTAAGGTAAACAGACTTCCCATGTACGAGAATTTTTATGGTCTTTCGGGAAAACCGTTTTCCCTTCTGCCTGACGGGGAGTCGGTATTCCCCAGCAAGCGGCACCGGAAGGCTTTGACTCTTCTCGATTACGGCGTTGCGGCACAAGCTGGATTTGTGGTCATAAGCGGAGAAGTCGGCGCGGGAAAAACCACAATCATCCGCCGCTTTTTAAAGAACCTCAGCAAAGACCAAACCGTCGGCCTCATCACCAACCCAAGCGCCTCTGCCGGACACCTGTTCGACTGGATCGCCTTCGCATTTGAAGTCAAGAAGCCGGACGGTGATAAAACAAGCCTTTACAACGCCATTGTTGAGTTCATCTTAGCGGAGTACGGCAAAGGAAGGCGATGCCTCCTGATCGTTGACGAAGCCCAAAACCTGACGCCCGAGATGCTCGAAGACCTCCGTATGCTCTCGAACATCAACAACGAGCAGGATATGCTCCTGCAAATGGTGCTCGTTGGCCAGCCCGAGCTGTTGGATACGCTAAAGCGCCCGGAGCTTCGCCAATTCGTCCAACGCATCACCGTCCACTGCCACCTCGATCCGCTTACAGCCGCCGAAACTGCCGCATACATCCGCTATCGCCTAAAACTCGTCGGAGGGTCTGCCGATCTATTCGACGATATGTCCTGCGCTGCCGTCCACTATTTCACCGGAGGCGTTCCGCGCCTAATCAATCTCCTATGCGATCAAGCTCTTGTGTACGGCTTTTCCGAAGACATGGGCGTCATCCCCTTCGAGACGGTAACGGAAGTCGCGATGGATCGCAGCGCCTTCGGCCTAAGCGCATTCAGAAACGTCCCCGAGAAATTCTCAGCCGAAGAGTTGAAATTCAAATTGAGAAGCGTATACGACGAAATAGCCACTGCGACGAAGGAGAGGGTTCTCTTCGCGCCCTGACCGACCGATGGGAAACGAGATGTCCGACTTTTTGTTCTTCGACCCAACAGGATTCTGGAAAACGTTTTACCAGAACACGCAGAATATCCTGACAGCGAACTCCGGCAACACGACAACGATCAACAATTTCGCAGGCAACAAAGCGATTGAAGAAGCAGTCGTGTCCGAAGTCGCAAGCTACGGCTCTCAACTCGGCTGGCTCGCCGACATCGTTTTGACGCTTGCAAAAAAGTCTAACCTCAAAACAAAGGAAGTCGAGCAGCTTTCAAACGCGGCAGCACGCATCGCGAAAATCAAGGACGCGATAAATGAGAGTGCCCTCAGCCGCGCAAAAGACGCGCTGGACACCCTGAAAAAGAAAGACCCGGACGCACTGGAAGAACTTTTGCGCGACTATGGAAGCGCAAAATTGCGCAAGGCCGCGAAGTAAGATGCGTTCTTTCTTTCTGCCTTTACTTCTTCTTCTCGCCTCCTGCACGTGTTTCAGCCCGGAAGTAAAAAAGGAGGAGGCGAAGCTCACGCCCGTCTCGTTCGCCGATCTCGAAGACTGGAATAACGATGCGCCGTCAGAAGCATTGGAAGCCTTTAAGAAATCCTGCCCAGCTCTCGATGCCCGCT
Source organism: uncultured Rhodospirillaceae bacterium (assembly GCA_964559415.1). Taxonomy (GTDB): domain Bacteria; phylum Pseudomonadota; class Alphaproteobacteria; order UBA9219; family UBA9219; genus CAIXLI01. The sequence continues at coordinate 12,934 of CAZLIG010000009.1, read as the reverse complement.
GGAAAGCGACCTGTGCCGCAGCCCGATCAACGCCGGATGCCCGCGGCTTCTTCGAAACCGAATTCATCCCCTACGCCGTCGAAGGACCCAACGGCACCGAAGGTCTTTTCACTGGCTACTATCTCCCCGAACTCACAGGATCACTGAAAAAAGAGAATGCCACTCAAACGCCTCTCTATGCGCGTCCCTCCGACCTCATAACCGCCGACCTCGGCCAATTCAAATCCGAGCTGAAAGGCCAGAAGCTTTCCGGAAAAGTCTTTGACGGGAAATTCATTCCCTATGACGACCGCGCCTCTATCGCAAAAGAAAGCCTTGCCTCCCGAGCAGAACCCCTCGTGTGGATCGATAACCCGATAGACTCCTTCTTCCTCGAGATCCAAGGTTCAGGCCGCGTCAAGCTCCGCGACGGAACCTATCTCTATATCGGCTACGACAGTTCCAACGGTCGCCCCTACGCCGCGATAGGCCGCCTTCTTGCCGATAAAGGCGAACTCGAACGCCCGGTCACCATGCCTTCCATCCGAGCTAAACTCGCAACCGAACCGGACCGCGCCCAAGAAATAATGAACTGGAACCCCTCCTACGTCTTCTTCCGCATCCTCACGACAAAAGACGCCGTCGGTGCCCAAGGCGTTCCCCTGACACCAACAAGATCGCTCGCAGTCGACAGGCGCTTTATCCCACTGGGCGCTCCCGTCTGGCTCGACACAACCGACGGCAAAGGCGCACCGCTGCGACGCCTCGTGATTGCACAAGACACCGGAGGCGCAATCAAAGGCATCGTTCGCGGGGACTTTTTCTGGGGCGCGGGTCCTGAAGCAACCGATCAAGCCGGATCGATGCAAAGCCAAGGCCGCTATTATGTTCTGTTGCCAAAGACAATCTCACCCAATGGCAAATAAAGAGAACATCTGGGAAGCCTACAAGCGCACCGTCAAGCCCGCACCTCTCAAGCGGAAAAAACCAGTTGCCCACAAGAGCGCCGAAGCAAAAGTTGCAGCGCGCCTCCAAGCCGAACGCGAACCCGTACGCCTGCCAAAATTAGTTCCCTCATCGCTCTCATTGGCAAACCTTGACCGCCGCCGGGAAAAAGCCCTTCGCCTTGGAGACGTCGACATCGACGCCAAGCTCGACCTCCACGGCCTGACCCAGATCGAAGCTTTCGAAGCCCTGTCAAACTTTATGAAACGGATAGCCCTCGCCGGAAAACGCCACCTTCTCGTCGTCACCGGAAAAGGAGGAAGTACGGGCGGTGTCCTGCGCCGCAGCCTGAAAGACTGGCTAGGCCAACTCCCTGAAGCCGGGCTGATCATGGCCCTCCACCCCGCCGCCCCCAAACACGGCGGCGAAGGCGCTTACTATATAGTAATGAGAAAATCGGTTCACTAAAGTACCCTCGCTATCCCGTCCAGGGGCGGCCCCCCATTTCCTTAACACTTGATCTCTAAAAGGTATAGCCAAACCCAAGATTCGGGGGCAACCTAAAGCAACAGACCGGTTGTGTTTCACGAGAGAGTAAATACGAGCAATTGCATGGAACAACACATCATACAAACAGCGGTAGCCGCAGGCGTCCGCAAAGTCACCCTGAAGAACGAACATATCCTGCACTATCTGCTAAGATCGGTCCTCGCGGGCCTTTATCTCGGCCTCATCGTGTTCCTGTTCTGGAGCCTGATGCAAAACCTCCACGAAACTCCGTTCGGCAAAGTCGTGGCATCCCTGTTCTTCGGCGTCGGCTTGTTCGTCATCATCGTGACCAACTCCGAGCTTTTCACCAGCAACAATATGTACCTCACCTTCTCATCGCTGGCGAAACAGACCTCATGGATGCAAACGCTTCGGCTATGGAGCGTCTGCTATCTCGGCAACCTGATCGGCTCTATCTTGATTGCCCTCCTGCTCCTCGGCGCTGGCCTGGTTTCCTCGCTTCCGCTCGACCACGCCGTGCATCAGGGAGCCGCCGCCAAATCTCTGCTCCCCGCAGGAGCCATCTTCTTCCGGGGCGTACTCGCAAACTGGGTCGTCTGCCTCGCCGTTTGGGTCAATCTGCACCTGAAGGAAGATTTGGCACGCATGGCTGCCATTGTTCTCATCATCTCGGTTTTTGTCTATCTGGGCTTCGAACACTCCATCGCAAACATGGCGACGTTCGCCGTTTCTCTGCTAGGGCAAGGCCAAGTAACGATTGCAGGAGCCAGCCACAACCTCTTGTGGTCTACGCTAGGTAACATTGTCGGCGGCGGTGGCTTTATTGGCACCCTCTACTGGGGAATGAATCGCGCCGCCAAATAACAAAAAAGCCCTTCACGTAAAAAACGCAGCTTGGCGACTCTAGTCCTTTGTGCAAGTTTGACCATCTAAGCGATTCCATACGCACAAAGACGGAGCTGTTCCATGTCCAAAGCAGAAGCAACCGACCTCACAGCAAATCCCGCCCCCTTGGGGCTGCTTGGCTTCGGTATGACGACGATATTGCTTAACGCCCATAACGCCGGTTTCTTCCCGCTGGATTCCATTATCCTAAGCATGGGTATTTTCTACGGCGGACTCGCCCAGCTCATCGTGGGCCTTCTCGAATGGAAAAAAGGAAACACCTTCGGCGCGACGGCCTTCTCAAGCTATGGCGTCTTTTGGCTGACGCTTGTCGCAATCATTCTTCTCCCCAATACATCTCTCGGAATCGCCGCTCCCAGCAAGGAAGCAATGGGGTACTTCCTAGCGCTTTGGGGCGTGTTCACGGCCTTCATGTTCGTCGGAACACTGCGCCTTTCGACCGCGCTGCAGATAGTATTCGGGTCCCTTACGGTATTGTTCTTCCTCTTGGCCGCCGGAGACATTCTGCAAGACGAAGCGCTCACGCGCATCGCCGGTTGGGAAGGGCTATTCTGTGGTGCTTCGGCAATCTACACGGCATTCGCTCAAGTCCTGAACGAAGTTCACGGCAAGATTCTCATGCCGGTCGAATGCAAGAAAAAGTAGAGGATTGATAAATGCAAGCGCCGCCGTGACTGGCAGCGGCGCTTCCATCTCTCGGCATTGACTTATGTCCGAAAAGTTGGTGATGTACCCGCCAGTTGAAATAAATGAATCGGAGCTTTCATGCGCAAAACAGCCGCCTGCCTCATTGCCGCTACCCTCGCACTCCTTCCCCTTTCTGCTCACGCGGCGGCACAGCCCCGATTCACTGACGAACAGCGCAAGGAAATTGAAAGCATCATCTACGAATATATCACCCAAAAGAACCCTGAAGTTCTTGAAGCCGGCATCACGAACCTGCAAAAGCGCAAGCAAGCAGAAGCCGAAACCAAGACCAAGGAAAAGATCGCGGCAAACAAGGAAAAGATTTTCAACGATCCCGACACGCCTATCGCCGGAAATCCGAAAGGCGATGTAACAATCACGTGGTTTTACGACTACCAGTGCGGCTATTGCAAAATCGCAGATCAAGGCCTCGCGAAAGTTCTAAAGGAAGATAAGGACATCAAGATCACGTATAAGCAGTTCCCGGTTCTAGGCAACACTTCAACGGAAGCTGCCAAGGCCGTAATGGCAAGTGTTAAACAAGGAAAGTTCATGGCCTTCCACTCCGCACTGATGGGTAAGAAAGAGCACCTGAGTTCCGACATGCTCTATCAGACCGCAAAGCAGGCTGGCCTTGATGTCGAAAAGCTCAAGAAAGACATGAAGGATAAAAAGGTCGAAGATTCCGTCTCTGAAATGATGCGCCTCGGCGAAGACCTTGGCATAAGGGGAACCCCTTTCTTCATCATCAACGATAGCGTCTCGCCCGGCGTTTTGCAGTATGACGACCTGAAGAGAATGATTTCTGACGCGCGCAAAGGCAAAGACTAAGCGCGCCAAAGCTTGAGGTGAAAAAATGAAACCCGTTTTGGTCCTCAATGGCCCAAACCTCAATATGCTTGGGACCCGCGAGCCGGAGAAGTACGGCACAGCCACCCTGAAAGACGTGGAAAATCTCTGCGTCGAAACGGGACAAAAGCTGGGCCTCAAAGTCGAATGTCGCCAAAGCAACTCCGAGAGCGGCCTGATCGACATGGTGCAAGCCGCACGTGAAGCCAATTCTGCCATCATCATCAATGCAGGCGGCTACAGCCACACGTCAGTTGCGCTTCTCGATGCCTTAACCTTAACGGAACTGCCCATCGTCGAGGTCCACATCACAAATATCCATGCGCGAGAAGAGTTTAGGCATCATTCGTACATCTCGCGGGTCGCCAAGGCAATTATATGCGGATGTGGAATTGACGGTTATGCTTATGCTATGAATACCGCCGCTAAATTAGTGCAATCAAAAGAGAAATTTTAACGAATGGCTAAAACAAGCAAATTTGATATCGACATTGCCGCCATCCGGAAGCTCGCGAAGCTTCTCGAAGAAACAGGCCTGAGTGAGATCGAATATGCCCAGGGCGACAGCAAAGTCCGCTGTGTCGCGCGCCCCGAAGTCATGCACATGGCAGCCCCTGTCGCAGCGCCGTCGGCAGTTCCCGCCCCGGTCGCAGCGCCCATCGCAGAACCAGCCCCAGAAGCAAAGGCCTCGGGTACTGCGGTACCCTCGCCAATGGTCGGCACCGTCTACATGGCCCCCTCGCCGGGAGCTTCGCCGTTCGTCAAAGTCGGTGACAAGGTCAAGGAAGGAGACACGCTTCTCATCATTGAGGCCATGAAGGTCATGAATCCGATTAAGGCTCCCAAAGCCGGTGTTGTCGGCTTGATTTTGGTTGAGGACGCAAAGCCTGTCGAATTCGGTGAAACCCTTCTTGTTCTTGAATAAGGTCGCACCGTGTTCGAAAAAATACTCATTGCCAATCGCGGAGAAATAGCGCTGCGCATCCATCGCGCCTGCCGCGAAATGGGGATCCGCACCGTTGCCGTCCATTCATCCGCCGACGCCGACGCCATGCACGTCCGCCTCGCCGATGAAAGTGTTTGCATCGGTCCACCACCCTCAAAACTCAGCTATTTGAACATCCCGGCAATTTTGACCGCCGCAACCATAACCGGAGCCGACGCCATCCACCCCGGCATCGGCTTCATGTCCGAAAATGCCAATTTTGCCGAAATGGTGGAACAGCACGGCTTCACCTTCATCGGACCAAGGCCCGAACACATCCGCATGATGGGCGACAAAGTGACGGCCAAGAAAACCGTTAAAAGCCTTGGCTTGCCCACCGTCCCCGGCTCCGACGGAGCCTTAAAGGATTTCGAAGACGCCAAAGCAACGGCTGACGCCATCGGCTATCCGGTCTTGATAAAGGCCTCGGCAGGCGGAGGCGGCAAAGGCATGAAAGTTGCCACGTCCCCCTCCGAACTCGAAGACGCCTATACGCTCGCACGCAACGAAGCGCTTGCAGCCTTCGGCAACGATGAAGTCTATATGGAGAAATACCTCCAAAGGCCGCGCCACATCGAAGTGCAGCTTTTGGGCGATACGCACGGCAATGCCGTCCACTTCGGCGAACGCGACTGCTCAATCCAGCGCCGCCACCAAAAGGTAATCGAGGAAGCTCCCTCCCCCGGCCTCAATGCAAACGAACGCAAAGAAATCGGCAAAAAAGCCGCCGATGTTATTCGTGGAATCGGCTATCGCGGCGTCGGGACGATCGAGTTCCTATACGAAAACGGCCAGTTCTATTTCATCGAAATGAACACACGCCTCCAGGTCGAACACACCATCTCCGAAATGATAACTGGCATCGACCTCGTTCGCGAACAAATCCGCGTCGCCTCTGGCCTGCCGCTAAGCTACAAACAGTCCGAAATCGAATTCAATGGCCACGCCATCGAATGCCGGATCAACGCCGAAGACCCCGAAACGTTCATCCCCGCTCCCGGAAAAATCCAAGGTTATCACCCACCCGGCGGTCTCGGCGTCCGCGTCGACAGCGCCCTCTACGACGGCTATCGCGTTCCGCCGCATTATGACAGCATGATCGCGAAGCTAATCGTCCACGGCACCAACCGCAACGAATGCCTCCTCCGCCTCCGCCGCGCCTTGGAAGAATTCGTCATCGGCGGCATCAACACCACTCTGCCATTACACCGCCGCCTCGTCGCCGAACACGACTTCATCAACGGCGACTACGACATCCACTGGCTCGAAACCCTCCTCGACCACAAATAGCACTCAGCTATACGCAACAAATTATACGTGATGTAAGCAAAAGCAATGTCGTGCCTTAGGAATCGTAAAGGTCACGCGACATTAAGCTTGTCCTGTCTCAAAATTAACAACTTTTGTATGGATACTTTATATCGGGAAAACTTTGAACTGGAGATAGTGTGTCAAATATTTTAGATGGCGGAGAATTATGAAAATTGCATTAATCGGCCCGGGTTCTGTCGGAACATTTTTAGCATGTGAGTTTAATTCCAATCACGAACTCCACCTTTTGGCCAGACCCAATAGCGTCAATAAAACGCAAGCAATGTGGAGTAAAGGCATCCAATACATCACGACCGGAAACGGCGCCAAACAATATCCAACAAAAGAGAGCAGGAAGAATTTACACGTAGTCTCACAGCCGGATGCAGAGAAAATTTATCCTGATTTATTGTTCATAACGGTACGTACCGATGACCTAACGGAAAAATTGGCAAAGGCGGTTTTGAAAAATGCATCCCCGCATACGAACGTTGTTATTCTGTCCAACGGCATTATGCCGATTGATAAATCGTTTGAAAAAATAGATGGAATAAAAAATGTGGTGGAGTTTAAGGCAGTGCTGGAAAAGAACCGCATTCGCCATGCGTGGGGCAGCTCGGGCGCGTCCTGTAGAATATCGCATGACGACGCCAAATTACACGTGAGCAACCCCGGCAATGGGATAACGATCTATCCGTCCGCATACTCAAAAGACGAGGATTTTGAAAAAATTGCAGCAGCTGTCGAAAAGTCGGGAGTTGTCGTTCGGAGGTATCCACGCGATAAAGCTGTTCGCGCGATGTTCGAAAAGCTGTCGTTTACCTCAGCAGCGATCTCCACGATTTTCGGATTCAAAATACACGAATTGGGGACGAACCCCCACGCACGCGAGCTATTACACGGAACCGCTCAGAAATTCTATAAAATTGCAGAAGAGAATGGCGTTAGTGGGCTGGGCGGCAAGAAGAGCGCCCCCGAGTATGCCGCGTGGGTAGTCACACAAAACGCGGGCCATGGCGACAATCACTATGCTATGTGGAATTCCCTTTCATCTGGCGGAAAAACGGAGATTGGCGCGTGTGTAGAGGCATTGTGCGGACTGACACAAAACATAAATGTTGCGGTGTTTAAGTACGCAGCCAAGGCTATCACGGCTATGGAATCATGCCTGCACCACACTCATCCCGACTACCGAGTAAAAAAGACAATCCGGCTGAACGAGATGAACCGGGAGATATTGCACACCAATGAAGGCATGCCTCCGGGCGTAATCCTGAAGCAGGTTGCCCTGAAAATGGAGGAACAGAAAAAGATCGCGCAGCCGAAGTCGCACAGCCCATATAGAGGCATTGGCTATCCGAGCGGCAAAATGATTATTCTCAAAGTACATAACTGTGAATAGTGCTTTTCATTGGCATATGCTGAGCATACCGTTTAGATAACGCGTCACTTTCCCCTTTTCAGGAGACATGAGTGAGTAAGGACCTTTTGGGAATCATCTCGGTCGTGTTCGTCTTCATGGGATATGGGGTTTATCTCGCATCGATCATACTGCGGCGCACGAAGCCACACATGTTCTCATGGATCGTCTGGGGCATAATCGGAGCAACGGCTTTCGCAGGACAATACGTATCCGGAGCGGGCGCGGGAGCATGGGCCACAGGCGCAATTGCAGCTCTTGGGTTTTCCATCGTAATCCTGAGCCTATATTTGGGCGAAAAAAGGGTCACGCGCGCCGACTGGGTATTCTTTTGCATAGCGCTTTCTGCAATCCCCGTGTGGTATTTCACGAACGATCCGCTCGGTGCGATGGTTCTCGTGATCTTCATAAACACGTCCGCGCTCGTCCCTACCATTCGAAAGTCTTGGACCGACCCTTATGGAGAAAGCATCCCTGCATGGAGCCTCCACGCCATCCGTTCGCTGATCGTCCTCTTCGCACTTGAACGCTATACCTTTGTTACCGCCGCTTTTCCGGTATCCAATTTGGTCAACACCGGCAGCGTTGCTCTCATGCTTATCCTCCGACGAATAACGGTAAGCGCTGATGAAGTGTCATCGAACCGTGAGCTTTCCCCTTCTTAAAACCAGCCCAATCAAAACCTACTGGCCGCATGAACAAAAAAATATCGGCTGCACATCAGCGCAGCCGATATAGAAACAGCTATAATCCGACAGTTTACCCGTTCTTAAAAATATCCATGAGCTTGCTGTCGAAATCCTCGTGCGCTTGCTTCTCGGCCATCTTGCCTTTCATCCATGCAAGTGCTGCGTCCACCGCAACATCGGCAACTTTGTCCATCTTCGCGCCCATTTTTGCATCAAGCGCCTTCTTCATCTTCTCAATCAGCAGCTCCTTGTGCGCAACCTTCGCAAGCATCATCAGTTCCATGCACTTCTCATGCTCACCCTTCGGTCCGCAGCAATCGCAACCGCAGTTACACCTGCCGCAGCCACATGAACAATCAGACGAACACCCGCAAGAGCATTTGCCGCCGCCCATTCCGCCATGAAAACCTTCCATCATTCCCTCCATATCGTGTGCCCCGCCATGCGTACCGCATTTGCCGGATTTGCATTCACCCATTTCTCGCCTCCAATGTTCGAGGTTTTTGCATTCCAGGCGCAACTATACCACGCCCGTCAACCCCCAACGAAATCAAAATCCCTTGATCTAAAAGCACGCAACACGAGAAAAGAGTCGCAAAAATCAACAGTCTTGCCTATAAAGCAGACCCTGCTGAAAAAGAACAGGTATAACAACGTATTGACACCAAAAAACTAAAGACCTTGAATACCATCCCGTGTCCAACAGAATCCCTTTTCTAACGCCCTCGATTCTCCTGCGCGCCTACACAGCGGGAATATTCCCCATGGCCGAAAGCGCAACGGCAAAAGGCCTTCATTGGTTTGACCCGCCGGTCCGCGCCCTCATCCCTCTCGACGAGAGCTTCCACGTTCCCCACCGATTGGCCCGAACGCTACGGAACACTCCATATAAGGTGACCGTCAACCGCGCCTTTCAGGAAGTCGTCAAAGGCTGCGCCGAACCGAAACCGGGCCGAGAAGAAACATGGATCAATCTCGACATCTTCAAGCTCTACACATCACTCTTCTACAGAGGCAACGCCCACTCCATCGAAGTCTGGGACGGAAGCAACCTGATCGGCGGCCTCTACGGCGTATCGCTCGGAGCCGCTTTTTTCGGTGAAAGTATGTTCAGCCGCCAGACCGATGCCAGCAAAATCGCTCTGGTCCACCTCGTTAGCCTCCTGCGCACCTACGGATACACCTTGCTCGACACCCAGTTCCAAACCTCGCACCTCTCGCGCTTCGGAACCTTCGAAGTCGCCAGAACCACGTATCTCTCAATGCTGGAAGCCGCAATAAAAACGCACATGAAGCCCTTCGATACCTACCCCGATTGGGCAAAAATGATAGAAGATGTGATCTCACGCTCGCGAGGCAAAGCGCTTTAAACCGCCCGTTTAATCCTTACACCCTGTCACCCAGATATCATAAACCGGGTGCTCCATGGCCGAAAGCGCAGGACTGGATGCGAACATCCACCCTTTGAAAACGCCCCCCTCCACAGCCCCAATCTTTACTTCGCTCACCTCAAGGAAAGCGGCGGATTCAGGAGGCGACTCTTCCGGCAATGTCGTCTTGCACGACCGCGCGGTAATGCTAAGCGTGCCAAACTCCAAAGCCTTCCCAACCGGAAGCTCCATCTCCTCGACACGTGCGGTCATCTTGTCGAGCACGAGAATAATCACCGCAGGTTTTTCAAGCGTAGGAACAACAGCGCCCGCAGGGGTGGAAAGAACTGCCGCCAATGCCGCGCAGAGAGCAATCCGGATTCTCATCTCTATGGATGATCCGACGAGGGAGCGGCCGACTTGTCGCCACCGTCGCCGCGTTTATTGCTGTAGATAAGCTGCCCGATAAGATCGTCAAGCCGCATCGGCGCCTGCGTTCGCGTAATCCGCCCCGTCCCATCGGTCTTGATCATCGTCTCATCAATGCCTGGTTCAAGCGACATATACTTCCCGCCCAAAAGGCTCTCTGAAGACACCATGGCAATGGTATCCGTCGGCAACTGGATCGAGTTATCAATCGTCATCGAAACGGTCACAAGATACTGGCTCGGCCCGGGATCGCTGTTAAGTTTAAGCCCCTGAATGGACCCAACCTTGACACCATCAAACGGTTTTTCAGACGATACATAAATCGCATTTACTTTC
>CAZLIG010000009.1:0-2508 GCA_964559415.1 uncultured Rhodospirillaceae bacterium | reverse complement strand
TCCCGTCCTTGACGCCGTCAACCATGGGGAAATTAGCAGAAAGCGTATATCCCTTCACCTTGTTCAAATCAGCGCTGTTGTAGGCAAAAACCAAAAACAGCCCGGCCACCGCCAAAACCACAGCGCCAAGGATAGTTTCGAATACGTTGTGTCCCATCATTTCCTCAAAGTATCGGGTTGGTTGTCAGGGGTCCATGCCTCATAGTCGCCGGTGGCGCAAGGCCGGCCTCCCCCTTTTAAAGAAGGAAGCATCCAAGCGTCCAACGTCCCGGTCTTATTGGGCATATGAGGTTTTTGCCAAGGCCTTTTCTGCCCCTCCGACAGGGGTGTGTCTGCAATGTAATGCAGCCAAATATGCCACTCCGGCGGTATCTTCGTAGGATCGGGTTCGCCATTATACAAAACCCACCGCTTCTGCAGCATGCGGCTTCCGGTCCGGAGGCCAAGCCTACCGCGCTCGCGATAGTACCGATTGCCGAAGCAATCGCAACCGACCAACTCGCCGTGCAAAAAAGTATGCAACAGCGTGCCGATTTGTGAAACGCGACGCACAAGCGAAAAGGATTCTGAATTCGACATTGAAGATTCGGCAAAAGGTTCGATGTTTTTATAATGTCTATTCGGATGATTGAAAAGAAATTTGAACGTAGGTGTGTTCGCCTCATCATCTCGATCCGCGACAACGGCGATTGAGCGATTTCTATGCGAAGCAACTATCGCGAAGATCACGAGGTCAAAGCAAGTGCCCCAAACCTGCTTTCGCTTTTCGCCCGCACCGACGGTTCAGTCACGCTTCCACACGCAGGCACTTAACAAAAGAATAACGTCGTCATCACCTGTTAATAACTTTTACTTTAAAGATACCATATTTTGTGTCATAAGATGTTCCTCCTACCTTAGCTTGTGGATAACTCTTCTCCTGAAGATGATCATCGAATGGCTAACATCATGAAAAAATACGAGTATTTGCTTCCAATTCCGAGACTGTTTACGAATGGAGTCGAAGACGCCTTTGAATCGATTCCAATCCAATGGAGCGAGTCTTTCGGAGATGAGGCCTTTCCGGCGCTAAATTCCCCTGCATCATGGAGCAGCGAAGCCGTTGCAGTGATGGCCGAAGCCGCACACCCCGGCGTCCCCGCCGACTTGCGCACAAATGAAGAGAACACGGTTCCGAGCTGGCTATGGCGTCACCAGAGCCAAAGCTCGCGCCGCGAGGCCGAAACCGACGTCCGCGATATCATTCACAGGGCCGTAGGATCGGCAACGGCAAAAGCTTGGAAGCAGGGCCTGTTCACAAGCGAAAAACACGCGCGCGCTTTTTACGATGAAGCGCGGTTTGCGCTTATTCAACGCCACATTGCGATTGTACCGGAAGTACTCGCCAACTGGGGCCTATCATGGGCATACGGCATGGAAGAACTTCCAAAGCGTTCGCCAACGGACCACGCTCCTCAACCTCAGCTTTCCAACGCTGATATCGACGCCCTGCTCGGCAAAACAAAAGACCGGAAATCCGCCCCCTTATGGAAAAAGCTTTTCTCCATTAAAGGAAAAGACCCTATCGCGGTGCCGCTCCGTTTATGCGACATCGCAGCCGACTGGCATTCATTAACCCCAAACCCCGCGCGCGCAGCCATTGACCTCATGGCCATGCGACGTGAAGACGGCAGCATCAACACCGATGCCCTTCGCCATACCACACGGCTTCTGACTATCCTTCTCGATCTGAACGACCGGCCCGACGTGACCATCGGCATGGTCAACCTCGCCCCGCTATTACTGGCCTCCGGCCTGGTTTACGACAGTGATGCCGGACGGGCGCTCGCCGCATCGCTCACCGCATTAGTCACAGCGGAGTGCGCCGCAACGTCCGCCGAGCTGTCCGCCCTTCGCGGCATGAGCGCCGAATTCACGCAAAGCCGAGAAGCCATAATGCGCTCACTTCGCAACCATCGCCGGGCCGTCTATGGCGACGATAATGATTACGAAAAGCTGTCTGTCCTCCCCGCACCGCTCCCCCTTAAAAACTGCCCCGACCTCGCGGTTGCCGCCGAAGCTCAACGCCGATGGGACGAAGCCGTCGACCTCGCCCGCACTTACGGCCTCCGCGCTACCCGCACAACAGACCTGACCCCGGCTCCAAAACTTGCCGTCCTTTTGTCGAGCACCTCGCAAGGCCTTGAGCCGATGCCCTACCTGACCATCACGACTGGCGACGATGGAGACGGAAGGCACACGACCGTGCATCCGGCCCTTACCGAAGCCTTCGCTCGTATGAGATACTCGTCGAACGTCGTCTCGGCAGTCACCCAGCATATCGTCGGAGCAACCTCTATTCTCAAAGCTCCAAAGATTAATGCAGCCTCTCTCAAGGCCCGTGGACTCAACGATGTGGCCATCGAGAAAATCGATGAATACCTTCCGAACGTCAACTCAATCCGTTTTGCTATAACACCGTGGATCGTAGGCATCGACTTCTGCGTTAATGTGCTCAAAATCTCTCCT
>CAZLIG010000008.1:0-22790 GCA_964559415.1 uncultured Rhodospirillaceae bacterium | reverse complement strand
GGTGCGGAGGGGAAGGTCTGTGGGGGATGGAGTTGTTGGAGTACCACCTCACCTTCCCATCGCGTGTACTGACGGGTGTCTCTGGATTTATCTGAATATACGGAACTGAGTGCAATGGTTGTTGCTGGCATCGCGATGGATGGTTCGGAAAGCTTTCTTGTGCCTTGCGGACGCTTGGCGTTGGATCCCGGCTTTTGAGGGATGGCTAGTGAGGCAGCGGGCGGGAATGTTTGTTGGGGTTGGGGGTGGGGGTACCACCTCACCCTCCCATCGCTACGCGATGGGCCCCGCCCTCTCCCCCGCAAGAGCGGCGGAGAGGGAATTGAGTCTTGCCTCGCGGACGCTCGGCGCTGGATCCCGGCTTTCGCCGGGATGACGGGTGGGGGAGTGTCGCGGGTGGCGCTAGGGGGTTGATTTTTGGGTTTATTTTGGGGTTCTTCTTGATTCAGTGTGTGCGGGTGCGTTAGAGTTGATGAGAGCTTTGCCCGTGCCGTTATGCTTTTTTCTCCCCTTGGGCGGGCTTTATTTTTTACCTATTAGAGTATCGTCATGTTCACTTCATCATCGTCTGAAACTGCGCCTGTTGATGTCGTCAAGGATGTCCGGGCGGCGACTTTTAAGGCCGACGTTCTGGATGCGTCGCAGAAGGCGCTTGTTCTTGTGAGCTTTGGGACGCCGAGGGACAGTCTTTGCGTTCAGATGACGGATACGCTTGAGAAGATTGCCCGGGCTTCCAAGGGGGCTATCAAGTTGGCGAAGGTCGATATCGATCATGACCTTGCGATTGCGCAGCAGTTGGGGGTCAGGTCGGCTCCTTCGGTGTTCGCCTTTTGGCAGGGGCGGCCCGTGGATGGGTTTGCGGGGTCGATACCGGAGTCTCAGGTTCAGGCTTGGGTCGATCAGCTTGTGAAGGCTACCGGAGCTTCGGGCGGAGAAAAAGCAGGGCTTGAGACGGCGTTCAAGCAGGCGGAGGAGGCGCTTCAAGGCGGAGACGTTGTTACCGCGAGCGCGATTTATGGCGATATTCTCGATATGGAGCCGCAGAACGCCAAGGCTTATGCCGGGGTGATTAGCTGTCTTCTTAAAGAGGGGCAGAACGATAAGGCGCGGGCCATGCTTGATGCGGCTTCGGCTGAACTTGCAAAGGACAAGGCGCTTGATTCCGTTCGCGCGGCTCTTGAGCTTGCGGAGCAGGCGGCGCAGGGCGCGGGCGAAACGGAAAAGCTTGAAGCTGCGATTGCGAAAGACCCGGCGGATCATCAGGCGCGGTTCGATCTGGCTTTGGCCTATTATGGCTTGGGGCGCAAGGAGGAGGCGGTCGATCTGCTTCTCGACATCGTTCGGCGAGCGCGGTCGTGGAATGACGATGCGGCGCGCAAGCAACTCGTCAAGTTCTTTGAGGCCATGGGGGCTACCGATCCGTTGACCATCTCCGCTCGCAAGCGGCTTTCCTCCTTGTTGTTTGCATGACCCATACGCTGCTCTCGGCTCAGAACTTTCTTTCGGCTTTGCCGGAGGAGCTTCCGGTTTTTCCTCTGGCGGGGTCCGTCTTGCTGCCTCATGCGCGGTTGCCGATGAATATCGTTGAGCCGCGCTACAGGACGATGGTTGAGGACGCGCTCGGAAAAGGGCGGCTGATCGGGATGATTCAGCCTTGCGGGGACGAAGAGCACGATAACGGGCCGCTTTATTCAGTGGGGTGCGTCGGCCGCATTACGTCGTTCAACGAAGTCGACGATGGGCATTTGCTGATTGTGTTGATGGGGATATGCCGATTTCGCGTGCTGGCGGAGTTGCCTCGCGTGAAGCCTTATCGGATCGTTAAGCCGGAGTGGACGTCGTATCTCGGGGATTTGGGGGATACGGAGCCTGTGAATGTGGATCGAGAGAGGCTGCTCGATTTGATGAAGGCTTACTTCAAGAAGAATTCAATTACCGTCGATTGGAATGTGGTCAAGAATGCGCCGGACGATGTGCTTTTGCCGACGATCATCATGATTTGCCCGCTGGCTCCGGCGGAAAAGCAGGCGCTGCTTGAGGCGGAGAATTTCTCCGCGCGCGCGCAGATGCTGATGGCGCTGTTGGAGATGGCGGCTATGCCTCAGCCGGAGAATGAGGCGGAGATTAAGCATTAGGATTGAAACTTGGGGGGATGAGAGAAGGAAGGCCACCTCACCCTCCCATCGCGAAGCGATGGGCCCCCCCCTCTCCCCCTTCGTGGCGGAGAGGGTGTTGAGTCTTGTGCGGATCCCGGTGCCGGGCAACACGGGTCAGGTGTTGAGGGGGACTGGGGAGCGGGTTGGGGTGGCTCCGTTGCGGTCGGCTCGGGGGATGAGGGAGGCGATCATGGTGACGATGGCTAGGCCGGCTTCGCTCTTGGGGAGGAGGTCGGTGCCCATGACCTTCGTTTTGTTGGCGGTGCCTGCGGGCATTACGAAGAAGACCTGATTTTCGGTGGAGGCATGGCCTGCTTTTTCTCCGGCCATGTTGGCGCAGATCATGTCGGCGTTCTTTTTTGTCAGCTTGCCGATGGCGTAGGCGACGAGTTTGGTTCTGTCGTTTTCGGCGGCGAAGCCGATCACGAGGATGGGCCTGTGGTCGGCGTGTTTGCCCATTGTTTCGAGGATGTCGGGGTTTTGGTCCAGGTCGATCTCGATGGTTTTGCTTTCCTCTCGCCTGGTGTCGATCAGGTTTTTGGCGCGGAAGTCCGCCACCGCTGCGACGCCGATATAGGCGTCGGCATGGCCGCAGGCCTTGGCTGCGGTGAGCGCGGCGTCCAGCATTGATTGCGCCGATGTTACATGGATGGTTTCAACGTTTTTATGGTTTGGGTCGGGGAAGTTCGTGCGGCCCACGATGTATTTTACCTTGGCTCCTGCCGCGGCCAAGATGGAGGCGATTTCGTAGCCTTGGCGGCCTGTCGAGAAATTCGTGATGACGTCGCCTGTTTTGGTGATTTGCTCTTCGGTGGGGCCGCTTGTCACGATCACCGTTTTTCCTTCAAGGTTTTGGAGGTGGTCGGGCGAGAGGGTTAGCGGCTCCTTGATAACTTCTCTGCCCTCCTCGTTTGGAGGGGTTTCGATTTCGATTGGTTCTTCCTTTGCGGGGGCGGCGAGCCATTTGGGGAGTGCCTTTGTTGAGAGGGCTTCTTGCCAGTCGGGGGTGCCGGTTGCGAAGGAGGGCCAGGGCTTTTTGCCTTGATGCCAGATTTCCAGGGAGGAGAGCCAGCCCGGGAGATTGGGGGTTGTGAACGTGTGCTGCCAAGCGTCGAAGCCTATGACGGGAATATTCCAGTCGCGTGCGGTGCGTTCGACATCTACGTTCTTGGCTACCGTCCATTTGGCGGATTCGCCGGGCTTGTTCTTGGCCTTGATTTTGTGGTCGGAGATTTCGGCGGCGCGGATCGAGGAGATTGAGGCGAGGCAGAGGACGGCGTCGCATTTGGTTGTGGCGATGACAGACTCCGTGGCGTTCATCAGGTCTTGGCCGGAGACGATGTCCTTTCCGTTTATTTTTCTTATGACTTGGTCGATATCGGGGTCGATGAGGGCGTTGCGCGGGGTGACCATGAGGACTTTTGCGCCGCGCTCTTTGAGGTTATTTGCGACCGAGTAACCGTGGCTTTCGGGACGGGCGCGGTTGGCGTAGTGGCGGATGCCGTCGACGTTCTCATGCGGCGTTCCGGCGGTGATGAGGATGGTTTTTCCTAGAAGGTCCTGAGCGGGCATGGGCTTCTCCCTAGCGCGGCGTTGAATGGTTTTTCGATGTCGAGTTGTTCGGCTCGACCAGTCGCGCGACGCTTGGAATGACGCCTACGCGGATTTCGGACAGGCGCGCCGCGAGGTCCGGCTTGAGGCTATTGATGCAGGCGCGCGTTGTGAGCACCGGGGCTTTGGAGGCGAGGGCGATGTCGAGCGTCAGTTTGCCCCCGCGGCCTTCGGCCATCAGTTGCGCCGTTTTGTTATCAAGGAACGGATAGACGACCCAGTCCTTCGGAAGACGGATATGCTCCATGCCGTCTTTTTTGCCGTTCGTTTCGGTTTTCTGGAAGTGGTCGGTGATGACCTCCTGGTTTTTGAGACGGGCAAGGATTTCATTACTGTTCGGGAGCGACGGGTCGAGGACATAAGCGACCGGGGTTTTCGAGTTTTCGAAGGCAGAGGCCATTTCTTCGAGCTCGTCGAGATCGACCTTGCCGCAAAGGACCACGAGAACATGATCGTTTTCTCCGGCGGGGCGAAGCGGCTCTTCGGCGGTTTCTTCCTGTGGGGCGGTATCGTCATGCGCTTTTGTGTAGTAGTCGAGCGCAGGAGAGGGGGTGCCTTTGAGCGCGGCTTGCAGTCCTTCGACCATTTCCGTGACGTCGATCATGCGGCCATAGCCTTCGTCGCCGCAGGCCATTGGGCCTTTGACCGGGCCGAGGATGATGGCGCCTCGGGCGTGAAGGTCTTCGAAGTTTTTCCTGACGGCGAGGTGCTCCCAGATTTTGAAGTTCATCGCGGGGGCGAAGGCGAGTGCGGTTCCGTTTTTGTGGGCTTCGGAAATGGCGCGGCCCAAGTCCGTACTTTCATAGGCGACTTGGCTGGCGAAGTCGGCGCTGGAGAGGACGAGGATGGCTTGCGAGGAACGGAGGGCTTTTTGTTTTGCTTCGAGGGGTGAGGAGTCGGTCAGGACTTCATGGCCGGTGGCGGCTTTGGCGTCGGCGAGGTTGACCCAGTTCCATTCCTCCGGGGCGCGGGTGAGGATTAGCGTTACATCTTTTCCGGCGGCTTGGAGTTCTTCGATCAGGGGCAACGTTTTGATGGCGGCGATGCTTCCGGTGACGACGAGAGCGATAGGGGTGTTTGCGTTCATAAAAGCCCTCCGGTCAAAATCATTCATGGCGTGGTATTCCTTGCGGAACTACCACCTCACTTTCCCATCGCTTTGCGATGGGCCCCTTCCTCTCCCCCACTTCGTGGCGGAGAGGGGGTTTTATAGGCCGCCTAGCGATGTCAGTTTTTCGCGGCGTTCGGTGAAGCGGCCGCCGGCGAATTCGGTTTCCAAAAATACCTTCAAACAATCGAGCGCGACTTCCTGTCCGATGATGTGCGCGCCGAGGACCAGAACGTTTGCGTCGTTGTGCTCGCGGGCGAGGCGCACCATTGTCGTGTTCGTGCACAGCGCGGCGCGGACGTGCCGGTAGCGGTTCGCGGTCATGGCCATTGCCTGGCCAGTGCCGCAGATCAGGATGCCTAGGCGGCCGGGATTCTCGCTTAGGTTGAGGGCGACTTTTTGAGCAAAATCGCCAGCGTCGCAGCGGCCTTCATCGCTTGTGCCGAAATCCATTACCTCGTAGCCGAGTTCTTTGAGTTTCGCGGTTAGCAGCGATTTCAGGGGATAACCGCGATGATCGGACCCGATGGAAACGACTTTTTTGCTCATATTATTCACTCCTATGCTTTCCCTCACAATACTCGAACAATTTTATCTTTAAAAGCTCCTTAAACTTCACGCCATACAATACGATAAATGGATAACATCGAAGACCGAATTCATCGATTTTACATCGGGAGCCTTGCGCTGATCGTCGTGCTGGGCGTTTTTGGGTATTTGGTTACCGAGCATTTTGTGACTTCCACGGAGGTCGCGCAGACCCAAATGCGGCCTCAGGTTCAGCCAATGGCTTATGTCGAATTGCCGCGCGTTAATGTTTCTTTCGGCGGACCGTTTGCGATGCAGATGCAGCTCGATCTGGCCCTTGAGGTCGAACCCAAGAATGTCATGGTTGTTGAGGGATATATTCCGCAGGTTATGGACAGGCTTAATGCGTATTTTCCCAAGGCCCGGCTCGACAGTATGAACGAGCGTTCGCACGGTATGTTTCTTTTTCGTAAAGAAGTGCTTTGGGAGGTCAATCAGATTGGCATGCCCGTGCCCGTTAACGACATTCTTATCCAGAAGCTTGTGGTTCAATGATTTTCGCGAGCTTGTATTTCTGAAATATACTTCCCACCTATTCGTTAAGCCGTCGTTTCGGGCAGTGCGGACTTCCGGTTTCAGAGGCGCTTCGCTAGAGTCTTAGGCCTTGCGGACGCTCGGCGCTGGATCCCGGCTTTCGCCGGGATGACGGCTGTGGTTTGACAACTTCGCGCCTTTAGCTGAGAGGGCTTATGGATTTCGAAAATTTTACCGAACGGTCGCAGGGGTTCATTCAATCCGCGCAGATGGTTGCGCTTGGGAAGCATCACCAGATGCTTCAACTCGATCATCTTCTTAAGGCGCTTTTGAGCGACAAGGAAGGAATGGCTGCCGGGCTTATCAAGGCGGCGGGCGGCGATCCTCAGAAGGCGGTGCGCGCTAACGACGAGGCGCTTGAGCGCATTCCGCAGGTCTATGCGGAAGGCAATGCCGATCAATTGCGGGCGGCTCCCGAGTTTGCGCGGTTCATGGGCGCGGTGGGGGAACTTGCGAAGAAATCCGGCGATAGTTTTGTGACCGTCGAGAGGATGCTGCTTGCCCTTGCGCTTGCCAAGGGAACCGAGGCGCAGAAGGCGCTGGAAGAAGCAGGCATTACAGCCGAGACACTTAACAAGGCTATCAACGATCTTCGCGGCGGACGAACTGCGGACAGCGCTCAGGCTGAACAGGGGTACGACGCCCTCAAGAAATATGCGCGGGACCTGACGCAGGTGGCTCGGGAGGGGAAGCTTGATCCTGTGATCGGGCGCGACGAGGAAATTCGGCGCACCATTCAGGTTCTGGCGCGCAAGACGAAGAACAATCCCGTGCTGATCGGCGAGCCGGGCGTGGGCAAGACGGCGATTGTCGAAGGCCTTGCGCAACGCATTGTTAACGGCGACGTGCCGGAAAGCCTTAAGGACAAGCGGTTGTTGTCTGTCGATCTTGGGGCCCTTGTGGCGGGGGCAAAGTTCAGGGGGGAGTTCGAGGAGCGGCTGAAGGCTGTTCTGCAAGAGATTTCGGCGGCTGCGGGCGAGATTATCGTTTTCATCGACGAGCTTCACACGCTTGTCGGCGCGGGGAAGGCCGAAGGGTCGATGGATGCATCGAATATGCTCAAGCCTGCGTTGGCGCGCGGCGACCTGCATTGCGTGGGGGCCACGACGCTTGACGAGTACCGGCAGCATATCGAGAAGGATGCCGCGTTGGCGCGGCGGTTTCAGCCGGTTTATGTGAGCGAGCCGACTGTTGAGGACACCATTTCGATTTTGCGCGGGCTTAAGGAAAAGTATGAGATGCACCACGGGGTGCGCATTACGGACGGGGCTATTGTGGCGGCGGCGACGCTTTCGAACCGCTATATCACCGACAGGTTTTTACCGGACAAGGCCATTGATCTGATCGACGAGGCGGCGGCGCGGTTGCGCATGACGGTGGATAGCAAGCCGGAAGAAATCGACGAGCTGGACCGGAAGATCATTCAGCTCAAGATCGAGCGCGAGGCGCTGAAGAAAGAAACCGATCCGGCGTCTCAGGACCGGCTTGGCAAGCTTGAGAAGGAACTTGCCGATCTTGAGGAAAAGTCGGGGGAGTTGACGGCGCGGTGGAAGAGCGAAAAGCAGCAGCTTGGCAGCGCGCAGAAACTCAAGGAGCAATTGGAGGCCGCTCGGAACGAGCTGGATCAGGCGCAGCGAAAGGGCGGGTTTACGCGCGCGGGCGAGCTGAAATACAGCGTTATTCCCGATCTTCAGCGCAAGCTGGAAGAGGCGCAAAAACAATCGGAACACGCGATGCTCGACGAAGCGGTGAAGGATAACGATATCGCTTCCATTGTCAGCAGGTGGACCGGCATTCCGGTTGACAAGATGTTGGGCGGCGAGCGCGAAAAGCTTTTGCAGATGGAAGAGCGGCTTCAGCAGCGGGTGATCGGGCAGGAGGATGCTATCGTCGCGGTTTCGAATGCCGTGCGGCGGGCAAGGGCGGGATTGCAGGACCCCAATCGCCCCATTGGGTCGTTTCTTTTCCTTGGGCCTACGGGCGTGGGCAAGACGGAGCTTACGAAGGCGCTGGCGGAGTTTTTGTTCGACAACGAACAGGCGATGCAGCGCATCGACATGTCGGAATATATGGAGAAGCACTCGGTTGCGCGGTTGATCGGCGCGCCTCCCGGATACGTGGGGTACGAGGAAGGCGGGACGCTGACGGAGGCTGTGCGGCGCAGGCCGTATCAGGTCATTCTTTTTGACGAAGTCGAGAAGGCCCATCCCGACGTGTTCAACATTCTTTTGCAGGTGCTTGACGAGGGGCGGTTGACGGACGGGCAGGGGCGCGTGGTCGACTTCAGAAATACGCTGATTGTTTTGACGTCCAACCTTGGGTCGGATGCGATTGCGACCGATGAAGGCGAAGAGCTTTCGCCGCGCACGAGGGACAAGGTTATGGACGTTGTGCGCGCGCATTTCAGGCCGGAGTTTTTGAACAGGCTTGATGAAATCCTGATGTTCCGGCGGTTGTCTCGCGCGAACATGGAGGGGATCGTCAAGGTGCAGCTCAAGCATTTGCGCAAGCTGCTGGAGGACAGGAAGATCAATCTCGACGTGACGGAGAAGGCGCTCGATTGGCTGGCGGAGGCGGGGTATGACCCGGTTTATGGGGCTAGGCCGCTTAAGCGCGTTATTCAGCGGACGCTGCAGAATCCTATCGCGCAGGATATTCTGGCGGGGAAGATTCTCGATGGACAGGCTGTTGTGGTGGATGCGGGGGAGGAGGGGGTGGTTTTGAAGACACGGGCGGCGTCTTAAGGGATTCGGGATTCAGCATTCGGGATTCGGTAAGATAAGCGAGGTATGGGCAATGGCTTGCGCGAATTGATTGATTTCTTTATAACTCCGGCATCTTACATTTTCTGGGAGTTTTATCATGGCCGTCGAACGGACCCTTTCTATCCTTAAGCCCGATGCCACGCGCCGCAATCTGACAGGCAAGATCAACGCCATGCTTGAAGCCGCGGGTTTGCGTGTCGTTGCTCAAAAGCGTCTTCAATTGACTCGCGAGCAGGCGGAAAAGTTTTATGCCGTGCATGAAGCTCGTCCGTTCTACGGCGAGCTTTGCGAGTATATGTCGTCCGAGCCTGTCGTTGTGCAGGTTCTTGAGGGCGAAAGCGCCATTGCCAAGAACCGCGAGGTTATGGGCGCGACCAATCCGGCGAATGCCGCTCCGGGGACCATTCGCAAGGAGTTCGCTCTGAGCGTTGGGGAAAACTCGGTGCATGGGTCCGACAGCGCGGAGAATGCGAAGATCGAGATCGCGTTCTTCTTTAAGCCGGAAGAGATTGTCGGGTAAGGCTGGTTGCTGTTTTTGGAGCGGGGCGGTCGGTGGATCGCCCCGCTTTTTTTGTGCGGTGGGTGGAGGCTCGTGTGAGTTTCATGCCTCGCGGACGCTCGGCGCTGGATCCCGGCTTTCGCCGGGATGACGGGGAGGGGTTGTCCTGATTTATGAAGCGGTTGAGGGGGGAGGGGGAGGTTGTGGGTTTGCGGAAAAAACCAAGCTGGGTCCCCGGTCGCCGCTGCGCGGCGCCGAGGATGACGATGTGGGGAATGCGCCTCGCGGACGCCTTGATGGGCGCTGTGAAATGCAGGTATCACCAGCATATATTACGGCATTTGCCTAGAGGCACTTGCCCTGATAAGTTTTGGGCATGACCAACAATACTTTGACTATCATTCGGCCAGACGACTGGCATTGTCATTTTCGGGACGGGGCGGTTTTGCGGGCGGTGGTTCCGTTGACGGCTCGGGTTTTTGGGCGGGCGGTTGCTATGCCTAATCTTAAGCCTCCGGTGACGACGGCGGCTCGGGCCAAGGCATACAGGGACGAGATTTTGGCGGCGGTGCCGGAGGGGGCTTCGTTTGCGCCTTTGATGACGCTTTATCTTACCGATGTTACCGATGCGGATGATTTGGAGCACGGGTTTCGGGAGGGGATTTTAACGGCGGCGAAGCTTTATCCGGCTCATGCGACGACCAATTCCGAATTTGGGATTTCCGATATCAAGCGGGTTTATCCGGTGCTGGAGCGGATGCAGAAGATCGGGATGCCTGTGCTGATGCATGGGGAGGTGACGGATGCCGAGGTCGATATTTTTGATCGGGAGGCGGTGTTTATCGAGCGCGTGCTGGCTCCGCTGAGGCGCGATTTTCCGGGACTCAAGGTCGTGATGGAACATATTACGACCGAGGAGGCCGTTGCTTATGTCGGGGAGGAGGGCGCAAAGGGCGCTCTGGCGGCGACCGTTACCGCCCATCACTTGCATTTGAACAGGAATGCTTTGCTCGTTGGAGGGGTGCATCCTCATTACTATTGCCTTCCTGTGGCCAAGCGCGAGAAGCATCGACAGGCGCTTATTAAGGCGGCGACTTCCGGGGGGAAGATGTTCTTTTTGGGGACGGATTCGGCTCCGCATCTCGATGCCGCCAAGGAATGCGCTTGCGGGTGCGCGGGGATATTTACGGCGGCGAACGCGCTGGAGCTTTATGCGCAGATTTTCGACGACGCCGGGAAGCTTCAGAACCTTGAGGCTTTTGCGAGCCGGAACGGGGCGGCGTTTTATGGGCTGACGCTCAATAACCGGCGCGTGACGCTTAAAAAGGGAAGTGCTTGCGACATTAAGCCGATTTTAACCCAAAACGGGCAGAAAATAACGGCGTTTATGCCTCCGACTCCTGTTTTGTGGGAGGCAAGCGTTTCCGCGTGATCGAACCTCTAGCGTTCGGGCGCGCTTGATAGGTCGAGGTCGGAGTTCGCATAATGCCCATTTTAGACGATTTGCCTTTCATCGATCTTTATCTTCGCCTCGACAAGACGGAACAGGCTTATTTTAGATCCAATCAGCGGGCCAGCGTCTCCAGTCAATTTGTGCCTCCTGAGTTCGAAGACGCCATGGCGAGGTTTCGAACTGCGGTGATCGACAAGCTCAAGGATCACGAGCACGGCGACGGTGCGATTACCTTCGATAACGTTCGGTGCCGGTTGGCCAGGCAGCACATGAACGATGGGTCCTCCTGGGTTTGTGCGCGGCGCATCAACACCAAAATTCCGGATATTCTCAAGCTCGGGCTGCCGTCCGTGATCGTCAATCACATGGTAACGCTTGGCAAGCGCGATGGGCTTATTGTGATTTCGGGCGCAACGGGGCATGGCAAGACGACGACGGCCGTTGGGCTTCTCGGGTACTATTTGAAAAACTACGGCGGTACCGCGATTACCATCGAAGACCCTTGCGAGTTTATCCTTTCGGGCCGTCATGGTACGGCGGGGAACTGCTATCAGGTCGAGGTCGAGAAAGAAGAGGATTGGGCGGCGGGACTCAAAAAGGCTTTGCGCTGGGCTCCCCGGTATATCTACGTCGGTGAAATTAGAACGCCGAAGGCGGCAGAGCAGCTTCTGCGCGCCGCGACGACGGGACACCTTGTCATCACCACCGTTCACGCGGGCGCTATGGAAGAGGCTCTTATGGGCATCATCTTCCTTGCGGAACAGGCGATGGGGTCGGGAGCCTATAATATGCTTGCGACGGGTTTGACCTGTCTTGTCAATCAGGCTTTGACCGAGGCTGGGCCGGTGCTCAAATATCTTTTCACCGAGGAAAATGCGCCGGGCGATCCTGTGCGGTCGCTGATCCGCGAAAATAAAATCGGGATGTTGTCCACTTATGTCGATCGAACTGCTGCTCGTTTGCAGACGGCGGCGGGCATATCCCCGCAAACGGTTATGGGAGGTAAACGATGACTGTTCTTAGTCTTCAAGGAACCGAGGCGACCGGAACCAAGCTTCGCGATTTGCCGTTCATGGATTTGTATGTTCGCATTGATGACGGCGGCAAAGGCTCTGCACGCTTTCGCACCCCTGCGCGCGATTACAGCAACAACTGGACGCGCGTTTTGCCGGAGCAGTACAAAAGCGAGACGGTGGTCATTGCGGAGAAGCTTGCGCGGTCGATTCAAAGCCCGGATGCTTCTTTCGAATATGACGGGATGCGCTTCCGTCGGTCGTATCAGAAGCTTGCCAACGGGCAGGCGTGGGCGATTTTGCGCCGGATCAACTCGCGCGTCCCAACGCTCGAAGAGCTTTCGGTTAGCAGCCATATCGGGACGCAGCTCAGGAGGCTTGGGCAGCGCGATGGGCTGATTTTGATTTCGGGGCCGACGGGCCACGGCAAGACGACGATGAGTTTTGCGCTTTTGGCGGATTATCTCAAGCGGTTCGGCGGCGTCGGAATTACCGTTGAAGACCCGGTCGAATATCATCTCGACGGCGAGGTGGGCGAGTACGGGTATTGCTATCAGGTCGAAGTCGAACAGGAAGACTGGTCCACGCCTCTCAAGACGGCGTTGCGCTGGACGCCTCGTTATTTGCTGGTGGGCGAAGTCAGAAGCCCGCGCGCGGCCGAGCAGATTTTACGCGCCGCGACGACAGGGCATTTGGTCATCACGACAATCCATGCAGGTTCGATTGAAGAAAGCTTCATGGGGCTTTTGCATCTTGCAGATCAGGCGACAGGCGGGGCCGCCAAGTATATGCTTGCGCAAGGGTTAACGGCGGCGTGGCATCAGACGTTGACGGCGACGGGGCCTTATTTGCGCTATGTTTTCACCGAGGAGAACAATAACGGCGATCCGGTTCGCGCCTTGATCCGCGAGGACAAGATCGGTATGATCAACAGCTATATTGATATGCAGATTGCGCGCATGGGCGTGCGGATCGGCGTTGATCCGGTGACGGGCAAGAGGACTTAGAGACTCGGCTGGATTAAAACAAAAAATGGATGCCCGCCTTTGGCAGGGCGGGGTTTTTCTTTCGAGATTTTTTGAAGAGCGCGAGCGCTCTCGAACGTTTTTGGAGCTATGACAAATAAACTTAATCTTATCGGCCTCGATTTTTCCGAATTGACTACCGCGTTGACGGCTCTTGGGTTTGAAACATATAGGGCCAAGCAAATCTGGTCGCAGGTTTATTGCCTTGGCGTGCGCGATTTTCCATCGATGACCACGCTTTCGAAGCCTGCTCGGGAAAAACTCGCGGAGCATTTTACGATTGAGCGGCCTCATATTTCGGCGCACCAGAAATCCGAAGACGGGACGCAGAAGTGGCTTCTGCGGATGGCGGACGGGAACGAGGTCGAGTGCGTTCATATTCCCGAGGAGGACCGGGGGGCGCTTTGCGTTTCGAGCCAAGTCGGGTGCGCGATGATGTGCAAGTTTTGCCATACAGGGACGCAGCGGCTAGTGCGCGATTTGACGACCTCGGAAATTGTCGCGCAGGTGATGCTGGTGCGGGATGCGCTAGGCGAGTGGCCAGAGCCTCCGAAGGCGGATGCGCCGAGAGGGAAGCCGGGGCGCAATGAGGACGATCCTCCGGGGCGGTCGCTCAGCAATATCGTCATGATGGGGATGGGCGAGCCGCTTAATAACTACGAGAATGTGGCGAAAGCCTTGCGGATCGCGATGGATGAGGCGGGGATCGGGATCGGAAAACGGCGCATAACGCTTTCGACGTGCGGGGTCGTGCCGATGATCAAGCGTTGCGGGGATGAGCTGGGCGTCAATCTCGCGATCAGCCTTCATGCGGTGACGGATGAATTGCGCGATGTGTTGGTGCCGGTTAACCGCAAATACCCGATTAAGGAATTGCTGCGCGCTTGCCGAGAGTATCCGGCGGTGAGCAATACACGGCGGATCACGTTCGAGTATGTGATGCTTAAGGGCGTTAATGACTCGCTGGCGGATGCCAAGGAACTTGTGCGGCTGCTTCGCGGGCTTCATGCCAAGATCAATCTCATTCCCTATAATCCGTGGCCGGGGTCGCCGTTCGAGTGCTCGGATTGGGAAACGATTCAGAAGTTCGGGGACTTCGTGAATGCCGCAGGGTATGCAAGCCCGGTGCGGACGCCGCGCGGGCGCGACATTATGGCGGCGTGCGGGCAGTTGAAGTCGGAGAGCACGAGGGCGAAAAAAACTTAGACAGTGTTTTCGAGGGCCTTCGTCCCGGTTTTTGTGCTTTTGCTCTAGCTTGGCTAATCACGGTTGTTGGAATTCTTGTCGGTTGAGCGGGCTTCTTATGCAAGCGGAGAAGCGTTGCTGCGTTAAGTTGACCGCTTGCATGGCTGTGATAGTGTGTGCGCATACGCATTTCATGGAGGACTCATGCAAATATTCAGCAAAATTAAACAAGAATTTGCTCTTGCTAAAAAAAGCGCAAACAGGGAGTTTTCTTTGACCGCGACCGCTGCAGGTTTGAGCGGCATTTGTATTGCTTGGGGGGTGGCCTCCTACATTTGCGGCGATAAGGAAATGGCTTATGGAGCTATGGTGCCCGGAACCCTGTCGCTTATCGCTCTTGCCGGAGGGGTGTACAAAACGCATCAACAGGTCAAACGTTATCGTCAGGCTAACCAGTCTTTCGGATAAAAAGCGGCGAGGGTCAGGTTAATGCTGTGCAAACGCGACATTACAAAGACGCGCTAGGAAAAATTTGGATTGGGTGAATCGCTTCAGTTATTTCGGATAGACTACCCACCCTCCCATCTGCGATAGGTCCCTCACCCACTTCGCGGCGGAGAGGGGAAGCTTGTTCGGTGAAACTTTTCGTGAGGCTTGATTTCTGCGGCGGGAGCTGAACGGGGTGGGATTCGATGGCGATATGACTGCTTTATTTGTTTAAGACAAGTGCATTTCGATTCAGCCGCTTTTCGGCGGATGCTTTTGCTTCCTTCATTATTGATCTTGGAATTCTTATTGAGGAGCGCTTTCGGTTTACGGTAATTTCTCCGTTTGCTTTTTTGAAATCGGCCCTGATGCGTTTGGCGGTTTCGTCGGCCAGAACGAGCTTCGACACTGTTGCCGGGCTATAAGGAAGGGTGATCGTCGCATTCCAGTTCGAGCCGCCGGGTAAATCTACCTTGAGGGCTTTTGCGAGGCCAGCCCTTTGAAGGGCAGTCGCAAAAATTACGCACTCTTCCGGAACTGGCGTTTCCGCGCTTGAGTGCAATGAAATGGTATACGTGACGACGCCGTCTTTGCTCTTGTACCAATCATCCTCCTTGGTTTTTGAGTAAGAGCGTCCGCTGTCTTTCTTGAGTTTTTTGAAACAGGTATTTTCGAGGGCTTTGAAGGCCTTTTTGAGTTCTTTTATCGCGGCTTTGCGCCGGGAGACTTCTTGTTCACAATCCTTTTGTATGGCCCTGGAAAATGCGAGAGCGGCCTCGAGCTTGTCGACTGACGAGGGTTCGATGGGAATATATCCGTGAAATTCCCAATTGCCTCTCTCGGCACCATAACTCATTCGGTTCATCCCGAGGTTTGCTATCGCTGTTCCGAGGGCTTTTATTTCCTCGGGGGCGTAGCTCTCGGGTTGTGAATTATGAATTCTGTACTCAAGCGATCTTCCCTCCTCAACGCGCCGGAGAGATTTGATGTACTTGCGCGCAGGGTCGCTTTTGAGGTCTTTGAGGTAAAATCTTTCGAGCTTCTTAAACGCTTTTTTGATTTTTTTGAATGCGGACATGGCTATTTCTCCGAGCAAAAGCATTTATGACGTTAAGGGATTTGCGCGAGGAGATATTGATTAAAATTCATGCTCCACGTTGGATAGCGGCAGGTGACGTTTGCAAGTGTCGGCGGGCGCGACTTGGGGCACAGGGAACCGGGAAAAATACGAAAAAAAGCCGAACCTCTTGGGGAGATTCGGCTTTTATCAACTTTCAATGTTCTTAGGCGGTCTTTGCCGTCGTTGGGCGGGCGATGTCGCTGCCTTGGGGGTCGCGGAGGACGTAGCCTCGGCCCCAGACGGTTTCGATGTAGTTGTCGCCGCCTGCGGCTGTCGCGAGTTTTTTGCGAAGCTTGCAGACGAAAACGTCGATGATCTTCAGTTCGGGTTCGTCCATGCCGCCATAGAGGTGGTTCAGGAACATTTCCTTGGTTAACGTCGTGCCCTTGCGCAGGGACAGGAGTTCGAGGATGCCGTATTCCTTGCCCGTGAGGTGCAGCGGCGCGCCATCGACTTCGACGGTGCGCGTGTCAAGGTTAACGATCAGCTTGCCCGTGCGGATCACGCTGTCGGAATGGCCCTTGCTGCGGCGGATGATGGCGTGGATGCGCGCCACGAGTTCGCGACGGTCGAAAGGCTTGGTAAGGTAATCGTCCGCACCGAAGCCCAGACCCTTGATCTTGTTGTCAAGTTCGGAGAGGCCCGAGAGAATGAGGATCGGCGTCGTTACGCGCGCGGCGCGGAGGCGGCGCAGAACTTCGTATCCATCAATGTCGGGGAGCATCAGATCGAGAATGATGATGTCGTAATCGTAAATCTTCCCGATTTCCAAACCATCTTCGCCCAGATCGGTTGCGTCAACGATAAACCCTTCCGCCTGGAGCATCAGTTCTATGCTTTTAGCAACAGAGGTATCATCTTCAACGAGCAGCACACGCATAGCATCGCCTCATATTGGTTAAAGGCCAGACGGATTGTTGCTTTTTGAACGATCTTGGATTTCGAACCGCACTTTTCTGCGTTTCCGGCGCTCACGTACATCGAACTACGCTGCACTCCGGTTCTCGAAAATTGCGATTTTCGCCTCAAGCGTCAATTATCAACAATCCTAAAATTCAAGGGACATTAGCATAGAATATAATTAACGGTAAGCTTTATTAACAAAATTATGGTTAATGTAATTTTGTCATTAGTTACAAAAAGTTAAAAGCCGGTTTCGCGAAATGGTTGCGAAACCGGCTCAACTGATGGTGGTATTTTTTAATCTTTGTGGCTGTTTGTCTTCAGGATTTGCGTAACGATTGGGAACGGGATTTCGATGCTTTCCTTGTCGAAGCGCTGCTTAATTCTGAGCAGCAGGAGACGGCGAACGTCCCATTGCTTGCCGGGACGCGTCCGTATTCTCGCGCGGATGGTGATCGACGAGGCGCCAAGCTCTTGCACGCCCATAATTTCAATGGGTTCGAGAATCACCCGCTTGAAGACAGGATCTTCCTGAATGTCGGCGCCGACTTCACGCACGATTTTCATCACGCGCTCAAGATCGCTATCGTAGGAAACCCCGACGTCTACCAGCGCATAGGAGAAGCTGCGGGTCATATTCGTGATCTTGAGTGATTCGCTGAAAGGCAAGATATGAAGCGATCCATCCATGTCGCGCAGGCGGAGCGTGCGAAGGCTCAATTCTTCGACGGTGCCGCTGAAGTCCCCGATCTTTACCACGTCGCCAACCGCAATCGCATTTTCGGCGACGATGAAGAGGCCTGTCAAAAAGTCCTTAACCAATGATTGCGAACCGAAGCCGATGGCGACACCGAGAACGCCGGCACCGGCCAGCAGCGGGGCGATGTTGATGCCGATTGCCGATAACGACATCAGCAACGCGACGGAGGCGAGGACGATGAACACTGTTGCGCGCAGCATCGGCAACAACGTGCGTGCTCGGGCCGAGGCCACAAGCATCTTCGTTTCCTTATCGCGCGCGCTCAGGTGCCGTTCGATGGCGGTGTGGATCATTTCGTAAATGACCGTCAGCACGAGCAACGTGATGCCCATGGATACCAAGGCGCCGAGAATGCGCTGACCGAAGGGCTTTGCGAACAACGCGCCTATATTAAGGCCCCACGTTGCCGCGATCCCCACGACGACCGCGATCCAAATAGCGGAGCGCAGCAGAAAAGAAAGGAACTGGCGGTGAACCAGCAGCCCGCTCGGTGTGGATTTTTTCCATTTTTCGAGGGCGACGAAACCGAAGCGGGCTACGCCCAAGATCAAAAGGGTTAGCACGGTTCCTCGCAGCATCAGCGCGAAGCTGTTCTCGACGCCAACGAGCGTGATCAGAAGGCTGACGACGAGATAGGCCGTCGCAAGCGTGTGCCAGTGCTTAGCGAGCCACAGGCGGACGTTTCGCAGGAAGCGGCCCGGTTCCTCCTCTTCGACTTTTCCGCGCAACATCGCAGCGACGACCGGGCGAGCCCGGTAGATTCCGACAATAGCGATAATGGTCAGGAGAACCGCGACGGAGTACTGGTAAACCGCGATCACATTTCCCGGTATGCGTACGGCGGCCGCGACGTCGACGACGAAGTAGCTATAGATGATGACCAGAGAGAAAAAGCTCAGCCAACGGAAGCCCGATACGGCCTCATGATCCGTCAGGGGGAGCGTGCGCAGATGCGCTGTCGTCGGCGAGAAAACGGTGCGCCAGAGCTGGCGCACGGTATAACCGAGCGTGATCGCATAGATCAGATTGACAAGCACGTAGCGTTGAAAGCGGTGCGTTTCGTTTTGCTCAAGGAGCAACAGCGACATGCCTGCGAAGATCAGGCAGGGAACCATGCGGAGCATGAACAGGCCGAAGATCAGGCTTGTGCGGCCGAGAAGCGTTTCCGGGCGGTTTTTCTTCAGTTTGCTTCTGAGAGGGATGAAGAACAGCACAAAGGCCAAGCCGACAAGCAACGGCGGCACCACGATTACAAGAAGGTCGTCCGCGATTGAACTCCACAAGGCCGCGCGGCGCGCATCTTTTGCCTGAAGATCGAGCCAATCTTTAAGTTCGGGAAAAAACGAGGCGTGCGCTCTCAGGGATGCGCCGCTCGCCTTGAGCGCTTCAGAAGCTTTGCTTATCGCGCTTATGACGCCTATCGAGAATGTGTCGGATATCTGGCCTGCCAGATCATCGCCTTCCGGCTGAGGGGCGGGGGCCGTTGTTCCTGCCGGTGCCGTCGTGCCTGCGGGGGCTTGGGCTGTTTCTATCGATGCAGGTTGCGCCGCGGCGGAATTTACTATCGTTTGCAACGTTTCTCCCAGCGTCGCCAGCGGCAACGGGGCTGCAGCAGGGGCGGGGGTTGCTTTGGGGGCCTCAACCTTTTTTACCGCTTCTGCCTTTGTTGCCACCGGTTCCGCTTGCGGTTTGGCATATCCCGAGGAACCGCCGATCAGCAGGCTCGCCGCGAAGACCAGTCCGAAGAGATACATACTTACTTTATTCATGTTTCTTGCCCCTTTTGGGTACGCCACTTAGAAGGAAACTAAGGTAACAATAAGGAAAATCGAACGACTTTTTTCGGGAGGCTTAAGTCGACTTTACGGACAGGCAGCGGAAAACACAACGGCTCAGGCTTTCGCCCGAAAAAGACTTTGCCAGAATATCACAGACTTATCTTTCCGATATTTCGTTTCAAATCCCATGTTGCCCTTGGCTCATTCCCAATATAGTATCGCGCGAATCAACGACCTTCTCGAATCACTTCCGATTATTCTGAGATCAAGAGCAATAGACATGCCCCAAAAAGCGTTTTTTCCGTATTGCGGCGCCGCGACTCTAGCCTTGGGCGTCGTTCTTTCTTCCGTACCCGCTTACGCGGGATTCCAGTGGAGCGAACACTCCGATTCCGGGGCCGTTCAGATAGCTTCTCCAACGCTTTCCGCGTCAAAGACCGGCGGCGTTAATCGCGAATATATCTCTCCGCTGGTCATTACCGGTACTCCAGTGCCGACGACGGCTGCGCCCGCACCGACGGCGGCTCTTCCAATGGCCCCGGTTTCGCAGCCTGCGCCTTCGGCGGCTCCGGCTTCGTTGCTTCCTCAGGGAACGGTGAGTGTCGGCGCGCTTCCAGCGCCTGCGGCGGCTCCTCTTGCGCAGCAGGCTGGCGGCGATATGACAACTCTTTCGGTAGCGCCTTCAGCGCAAAATGCTCAGGCGGTCTCCAAGACTGCCGCGAAGATTGACCTTGCTTCGGAAAAGATTAGCGCCACGACGCCGGGAAGCGGTTCGATCGATGTCGTTCACGGGTTCGCTTCGCGCGTTCCGCTGACGCTTGCGCTTCGCCAGATTTTACCTTCCGACCACAGCTTCTATGTCGAACAGGGCGTCGAGATGGATACGCTTGTCTCTTATAAGGGCGGGAAGCCTTGGGGTGAAACGCTTAAGGCGGCTCTTGCGCCTGCCGGACTCGATTATCGCGAACAGGGCAATCTTGTGACCATCGTGCGCGCGGCTGCTCCGGCTGCTCCGGCTTCTGCGCTTGCGGAAAAGACCGTGCCTTCGCTGCAACCAGTTAGAACTCAAGAGTCCGGGCATTTCCTTCCGTTGCCCTTGCCTTCCGAGAAACAGGCCAGTGCGCCTGCTTATAATGGCTGGGCGGCACAAAGAGGCGATACCTTACGCAAAGTCTTAACCAATTGGTGCTCTCGTTCGGGCGTCGAGTTGAAGTGGGTGGCCGAGTACGATTATCCCGTGGAAGCTTCCGCGACCTTTAGCGGCGGTTTCGAAGATGCGGTGCGTAGTTTGCTTGCTGGTTTTGATTCGGCAAAACCGCAACCGATTGGCGAACTGCATGTCAATCAAAAGGCCGGACAAAACGTCTTGGTCGTTCAGGTGCGCGGGAACAGCTACACGAACTAAACGGAGATGGGAATGGGGCGGAAGCGGATTTTGCAAACAAGAAACGTCTTCGGACAGTGGGTTGTTTGTTTGGTGGCGGCTGGGTTGTGTCTCGGTTTGGGCGGGTGCGATCAGACCGAAAAAATGCGAAAGACGATCGATACCGATGTTCAGACGACCAAGGCTGCTCTTGAGTCGACCAAGACCCCTCCGAATCCAGTCGCTTTCGATCCCCTTACGGTGACCGGTAAGCTTTGGCACGGTAATACCGCCGTTAGGATGCATCGCGGCATTCCGCTTCCGGGACGTTATGAGGAGCCGCGCGGCGTTACGCTCGTTTCTTCTGAACCGATGAGCATTTCCGAGATTACAAATGCGATCACGTCGCAGACGGGAATCCCCATCCGCCTTACGGCGCTTCAGGCTCCAACACGGTCGGCATCGTCTTCCTCTTCTTCCTCATCGTCATCCTCTTCAAGCGGTTCGTCTTCGAACTCCGGGCCGCAGATGCCCATCTCCTATGAGGGGCCTCTCTCGGGGCTTCTTGACAACCTGAGCGCTTTCTTTGGCGTCAGCTGGCGATACGAAGGTACAAACATCACGATTTCCCGTTATGAGACGAGGGTTTTTGTCGTTGAAGCTTTGCCTGGCTCTCAGGAAATCAACGAGGGAATGCAGGATGACGCAAGCAGTAGCGGCGGCGCCAGCTCAAGTAGCAGTGGCGGCAGCAGCGGGGGAGGCTCTTCCGGTTCGAGTTCTTCAAATACGCTGACGCAAAATTCCAAGACCATTATGGCTCTTAAGTACTGGGAGGAATTGTCGGGCGTTTTGAACACCATAGTCGGTGGAAACGGCAGTGCGATTATCTCTCCAACCATGGGCACCGTTACCGTCACGACGACGCCCGATGTCATGCAGACTGTTTCAGATTATATCTCTAAAGAAAACAAAAGGCTTTCCAGACAGATTGCGATCAATGTCGACATCTACTCGGTGAACTTGGGACAAAACGAGGACTTCAGCATGGCCTTCAGCGGCTTCCTGAAGCATCTGACCGGGCAAGTGCACAATCTCAGGTACACGACGGCGACTGCTCCGGTTCTCAACACGGCGATCGGCGATAATTCGGGAATGTTGAGCGTCGCCATCCTTAACGGGGCTAATTCGACATCGACCACCAACGAGGTGTTCAAGGCGCTTTCGGCAATTGGCAACACGACGACGGTTGCGACGTTCCCAATGGTCGCTCTCAACAACCGTCCGGTTTCGCGCCGCATCGGCACGGACACGACATACATTTCTTCGGTTGATGCCGTCACAGCGACCGGGACAACGACCGCGACTACTTTTACACCGGTCGTTTCGACCATTCGTGATGGCTTTTCTCTCCAGTTGACGCCGAGGCTGCTGGATGACGGGCGTATGTTGCTTCAGTATTCGCTCGGCTTGATCGGCATTCAGAGCATGAATCCGACCGAGTTCGACGAGGGCGGCGGGGTCAAGGTACCTCTTTCGCTTCCCATCACCGACAACCGCATTTTTGTTCAGCAGTCCATGCTGCGTAGCGGCCAGACGCTTGTCATCGGCGGCATCGATCAGAAAAAAACCGCCCAATCGAGGCAGGGCGTTGGGTCACCTGAGAACTTTCTGCTCGGCGGAGGCACATCAAGCGAAGAGGATCATTTGATGATGTTCATTTCCATCACGCCGCAGGTTATGGATATTGCGGCCGAGGAGCAGAACTGATGGTTGCCGGTGTCGTTAGTCTCGGGCGACATAAATATGCCGTAGGTCTTTACTGGGAAAACAGCCCCGGTCGGGGACGCGTTGCTCAGATCGCCAAGGAAGCCGCTGAGCAACCGGGGCAACAAGCCGATTTTTATGTGGTTCGGCCCGGTACCAAAGACGGGCGCATTCCTCAATTCGGCCTTTGCTCAAGCGAAGCAGGTCAAATCGCCGGTATGCCGGTGCTTTCCGCCTGCCTTGCCAGCCAGATTCCGGGGTCGTGGGTGGGGGCTTTCCGGTTGCAGGAAGGCGTTGTCGTCATCGTGGTTCGCGACGACCTCATTGTTCCCGATGGCGACTTGTTTTTCGCGGAAGAAGCGGAAGCCCGCGACAGGCTCATTCAGGAAATCGGGTTTGGCGGACTGCAGTCGATTTATGCGCCCGAAGCATGGTCGATTCCGGGCGCTGATTCCATTCCGCTTACGCTGCTTCTTAACGACGCGGCAGATATCAAGTTGCAGCGGGTTTCGATACCGGCGAAGGTCAAGCTTATTGTCGGCATTGGCGCTGTGCTTTTTGTCGGAGTGCTGGCCGCCGTTTGGTACAGGCAGACGAAGCTTGAAGAAGAGAAGCTTATTCAACTCCAGCTTCAAGAAGAGCGGCGTCGGCAAATGATGTCGATCGCTCCGTTTGGCAA
>CAZLIG010000007.1:5880-22820 GCA_964559415.1 uncultured Rhodospirillaceae bacterium | reverse complement strand
GATTGGGGCCCTCCCTCTCCCCCACTTTGTGGCGGAGAGGGTGGTTTTGGCGGAGGGGGGAGGGCGTGTTGCATTGCAGCGTGGGGAGGGGTGGTTTTGGGTTCGGATTTCAACATTTTGGAAGGTATAGCAGGGAATTTGGGGAAATAACGAATCCTCGGAGTCAATTAGCCGTTTTTTTGCCTTTTTTTTCTTGACCGCTGCGAAGTTATCCGCCAAAAAGCCGCCGTGCACTTCGCAGCTTTTGCGCGACGCGACGCAAAGTTGTGATTGCCGAGAAAGGAGTTGGCCTTCGCCAACTCGTGAGTTGCGGGTCAAGCAAGTATGCCAAGTCTTAAGGATCTAAAAAATCGTATTTCCAGCGTAAAATCTACGCGCAAGATTACCTCGGCTATGAAGATGGTGGCGGGCAGCAAGCTTCGCCGCTCTCAGGAAAAAGCCGAATCTGCACGTCCATACGCCGATCGCATGGCGAGAATGCTTTCGTCCTTGGCGAAGGCCTTGGCCGAATCCGAGGTTCCTGTGCCTCGCCTGATTTCCGGCACCGGCAAGGAAAAGGACGAAGATGTTCTGATTGTTGTGGCGACTGCCGATCGCGGCCTTTGCGGCGCTTTTAACAGTAACGTCGTTCGCGAGGCTCGTCGTCTTATTCGCCAGCACGAAACCGAGGGCAAGAAGGTTTCAGTGATTTGCGTTGGACGCAAGGGACGCGATCTTTTGCGCAAGGATCACGCTTCCAAAATTTTGTTCTCCATCGAAAACATGGGGCGCAAAGGCGGCGTTTCTTTTGAAGACGCTTCCGATCTTAACAGCAAAATTCTCGCGATGTTCGACGAAGGTAAGTTCGACGTCTGCGAAATCGTATATAATCGCTTCAAGTCGGTCATCTCTCAGGTCGTTACCGTCAAGCAACTGGTTCCTTTCGCTCTTGAGAAGGAAGACAGGGATGTGGAACCGATCATCGGGCTTGAGTTCGAACCCGACCAGAAGACGATTCTCGAAGCTTTGCTTCCCCGTGCGACGGCGGTGGCGCTTTATGGCGCTCTGCTTGAAAGCATGGCGGGAGCTCAGGCCGCTCAGATGACGGCCATGGATAATGCAACGCGCAACGCGGGCGAGATGATTAACAAGCTCACGCTCAACTACAACCGTAGCCGTCAGGCATTCATTACCAAGGAACTTATCGAAATTATTTCCGGCGCTGAAGCCGTTTAGTAGAGGGAAAACGAATGACATCCACGAACATCAAAGGCCATATCACGCAGGTTACCGGCGCCGTCGTCGACGTCAAGTTCGAAGGGAATCTGCCGGCCATTCTTAATGCTCTGACCGCCGAGAACGAGGGCAAACAGCTCGTTTTCGAGGTTGCTCAGCATTTGGGCGAAAATACCGTGCGTACTGTCGCCATGGACTCGACCGACGGACTCGTGCGCGGCACGGAAGTCGTCGATACGGGCGCGCCTATTATGGTTCCTGTCGGTCCGGAGACGCTGGGCCGCATTATCAACGTTATCGGCGAGCCTGTCGATGAACGCGGGCCTGTCAAAACCAAGATGAAGCTTCCGATTCATCGTGACGCTCCTCCTTTCGTCGATCAATCGACAGATCAGCAAATTCTCGTCACGGGCATCAAGGTCGTCGATCTTCTGGCTCCTTACTCCCGCGGCGGCAAGACGGGGTTGTTCGGCGGCGCCGGCGTCGGCAAGACCGTTATTATCATGGAACTCATCAACAACATCGCCAAGGCGCACGGCGGTTATTCCGTGTTTGCGGGCGTCGGCGAGCGTACCCGCGAAGGGAACGATCTTTATCACGAAATGATCGAATCGGGCGTTATCAAGACGGATGGCCCCGGATCGAAGGCTGCTCTGGTTTATGGTCAGATGAACGAGCCTCCGGGCGCGCGCTCCCGCGTCGCTCTGTCGGGCCTTACGCTGGCCGAGTATTTCCGCGACGAAGAAGGACAAGACGTTTTGTTCTTTGTCGACAACATTTTCCGTTTCACTCAGGCGGGTTCGGAAGTGTCCGCGCTCTTGGGACGCATTCCTTCGGCGGTCGGTTATCAGCCGACGCTTGCCACGGACATGGGCGCTTTGCAAGAACGCATCACCACGACCACCAAGGGGTCGATCACTTCGGTGCAGGCCATTTACGTTCCGGCCGACGACTTGACTGACCCGGCGCCTGCTACCTCGTTCGCTCACTTGGATGCGACGACGGTTCTTTCGCGTCAGATCGCGGAACTCGGGATTTATCCGGCGGTCGATCCGCTCGACTCCACCAGCCGCATTCTCGATCCGCGCGTTGTCGGGCAGGAGCACTATGACGTTGCCCGTTCGGTTCAGAAGGTTCTTCAGACCTATAAATCGTTGCAGGACATTATCGCGATCTTGGGCATGGACGAGCTTTCGGAAGAAGATAAGCTCACGGTTCACCGCGCTCGCAAGATCCAACGCTTCCTGTCGCAGCCGTTCCACGTTGCCGAAGTGTTCACCGGTTCGCCGGGCGTGTTCGTCAAGCTGGACGATACGATTCGCGGGTTCAAGGGCATCGTCAACGGCGAGTACGACCATCTTCCGGAAGCGGCCTTCTACATGGTCGGCACCATCGAAGAGGCGGTTGCCAAGGGTCAGAAACTTTTGAAGGAAGCGGCATAAGATATGGCTGAAACCTTTACCTTCGAGCTCGTTTCGCCGGAAAAGCTGTTGTTCAGCAAGCCTGTGGTCATGGCCACGGTTCCGGGTACGAAAGGCGAGTATGGCGTGCTCGTCGGGCACGCCCCGATGATTACGGGGATAGTGACCGGCGTCATCCGTATTTACGAGAACGAAGACACGGTTGTGACTTCCAAGCTGTTTGTCACGGGCGGATTTGCCGAGGTCTCGCATAACAGATTTACGGTTTTGGCGAGCGAGGCGACGCCTGTTTCGGAAATGGACCCCAAGGCGCTGCAAGCCCAGTTGGATGATATCGCACAAAAGATCGCCGATGCTCCTAAAGACGAAGATCGCGACGTTCTTTGGGCGGAGCAGGAATTGGTGATGAAGAAGCTTTTGGCTACGATGTAAGGCTCTGGTTATTCGGAGTTTGAAGGGCAGGCTTTTGAGCCTGCCTTTTTTGTTGTGCAGCCTGGTCTTAGCAGACCGTGTTTTTTCGACATGGATTTGCTTATAGGGCTATTTAGTTTCACTTTTGGGGGATATCTTGCGGTCGCGGACTTTTGTTGGGGTTCGAATTTCGGTTTTTATGAGAGGATTTTATGGTTCAGGATAGCTTCACAGCTCGTGGCAAGGATTACGTCAAAGGTAGTGAAAATACGGGAAAGGTGTTGGGAGCCATGACCGTATTGTTCGGGCTTGCTGCGGTTGCTGAAACGATTCGTGGGGACCTACCGGCTGCTGCTGTTTATGGGGTTGGGGCGGGTGCCTTTGCGCTGTCGTATAGAAGAGAAAAGGTGGTGGGTCGAAAAGCCGCGCAGGTTTTCGATCTGAAGTAACCCCGATGCCGAGGCCTCTTCTGACACGACGAAGCTTTTGTAACACTATGAATCAATGACGGAAAGGCAGGCTTTTGAGCCTGCTTTTTTGTTGCTTGGCTGTGCATTGTTAATGGGCATTATTGCGCTATTTAGTTTCATCGCGCGCAGGTAACTTGTAACAGGTCGGGGCGGTAACGTGTTTGGACCGGTAAAAGTTGGCGCTCTGAACGCAGGTGTTTTTACGTATTGTGGTGCGTGGCGAATTAGGTAGACATACCGGGACGCATCGGAAGGTGATTACTGCCAACCCTAGCCTGTTTTGTGAGGCATGGACAAACTTAGCGCACGTTCGGAGTGGAAGGCGGTTCGCAAGGAAGTGACCAAGCTCGCTTCTTGGGGAAGTGTCGCGCTAGCTCTTGTTGGGGCTGCTTTTGTTTCTGCGAAGGCAGGCAATCTGCTCGTCGCAGGGATTGCTTCGGGCGCTTTGGTCGTTCCGGTTGCCCGCGCCAATACATGGGCGTGGAGGCTCAAGAGAATGCTTGTGGCATCGGCTCCGTCATAGTTGTTTCGTTCGAAATTTTATCCGTACGGGCAACATTGATTAATCGAGTGTTAATGTGTTAACCATACTTTGTGCTTTGCACTAGGACTTATCAGGCGAGGCAGAAGAATGGCTAAATCGGATTCCAAGAAACAATCAGCGGCAGCCGGATCAACGGGTTTTCCTTTTACGGGGATTCCGATGCCTCCTAGCCCATTCGTGCTTGCCCAACAAGCCTTTGAGTATTGGGTGGATTCTGTCCAACGCAGCGTTCTCTTT
The DNA here is from genome assembly GCA_964559415.1 of uncultured Rhodospirillaceae bacterium. Taxonomy (GTDB): domain Bacteria; phylum Pseudomonadota; class Alphaproteobacteria; order UBA9219; family UBA9219; genus CAIXLI01. The sequence goes on along the minus strand of CAZLIG010000007.1, from coordinate 18,522 downwards.
GCCGATGCTCTCAGGCAGCGGAGCAACAATCACATTGCGCATGAGCGCAGCGAGGCTCCGACCGTCCTTCATTTCAATCATGAGCTGGTTCTTGACGGGCGGAAGCTTGTTCATCCGGTGAATTATCAGTTGCTTCGGATTTTGCCTCCCGGGGACATTGCTACCGATCCTAAAAAACGGCCTATCGTTGTTTTCGATCCGCGCGGCGGACATGGGCCGGGGATCGGCGGGATGAAAGAGGACAGCGAGATCGGAAACGCTCTCAAGAATGGGCATCCGGCTTACTTTGTCGGTTTTCTTCCGCGACCGGTGCCGGGGCAGACGATTGAGGATGTTTGCGAGGCGGAAGCCATTTTTCTCGAACGCATCATCACGTTGCATCCTGAGGCCGAAAAGCCCGCGATGATCGGAAACTGCCAGGCGGGGTGGCAGATATCCATGGTGGGGGCGATTTATCCCGAGCTTGTGGGGGTCGTTATCCTCGCGGGCGCTCCGATGTCGTTTTGGAACGGACTTCGCGGCAGGGACTATTTGCGGTATATGGGCGGCCTTGTCGGCGGTTCGTGGCTCACGGCTTTTTCCAATGACATCGGCGCGGGGTTGTTTGACGGCGCGGCGCTTGTCAACAACTTCGAACAGATGAATCCTTCCAACACCTTCTGGAAGAAGGCTTATAACGTTTATTCCAAAGTCGATACCGAGGTTCCACGTTTTCTCGAGTTTGAGAGATGGTGGGGGGCTCCGGTTCTGTTCGACCGCGAGGAAATCCAATTTATTATCGACGGCTTGTTTGTCGGTAATCGCCTTAGCTCGGCGCGTTTAAGGACTTCGGAGGGGATGCGGATCGATCTGCGCAACATCAAGGCTCCGATCCTCGTATTCTGTTCGCAGGGCGACGATATCACCCCTCCGCCTCAGGCGCTTGGCTGGATTACGGACCTCTATCGCGCCGACAACGAAATCGTCGCTGCGGGACAGACGATTATTTACTCCCTGCATCAGAAGATCGGGCATCTAGGGATTTTCGTGGCCAGCTCGGTTGCGACGAAGGAGCATTCGAAGTTCATCAGCAACATCGACCTGATCGAAACGTTGCCGCCGGGACTGTACGAAGCTGTGTTCGTTGCAAAGAACGAGGGCGTTGAGCATGGCGATTTGGCTTCGGGGGATTATGTCCTTCGCTTCGAGAAGCGGACGCTTGAGGATATTCGCAAGATCGGGACGAACTCGCCGGAGGACGATAGGCGCTTTTTGACCGTGAAGCGGATTTCGGAAAATAACCTTTCGCTTTATGAGACTTTGGTCTCTCCTTGGGTTCGGGCGCTTGTAACCGAGCAAATGGCTGAAACCCTTCGTCAAATGCATCCTATTCGGGTGCGGTTCAAGATGTTCTCCGATCAAAGCAATCCTTTGATGGCCAATGTCGCTCGGATGGCTGACCTTGTAAAAGCCAACCGGAAGCCTGCTTCTAAAGACAACTTCTTCTGGCAGATTCAGGAGATCGTTTCCGACAACATTGTTGAAGCGTTTGATACTTATAAGCATATGCGGGACTCGTTTGAGGAGCGGCTGTTCCTTGAGGTGTATGGGGGCAAGCTGTTGCAGTCGGCTTTGGGTTTGCGCAAGAGGATGGTTTATTCGAAGTCCGCCGGGCGCGATCTCGACCGCGAGCGCGACATCGAAAGGCGGATGCAAGAGCTTATTGATAGAGCCTCCGAGGGAGGCTTGCCCGAGGCGTTGACGCGAGGATTCCTTTATGTGGTTCGCGGCGGTGGCGGGTTCGACGAACGCGAGTTCAAGATGCTTAAGCAGCTTTGCGACGCGAGTACGACTCTTCCGAAGATGACGAATTCGGAGCTTAAGGCGCTTTTGCGGTCGCAACACGAGCTTCTTGTTCTCGATGAGCAAAATGCCATTCGGGCTATTCCGCGTCTTTTGGATAATTCGACGGATGCGGCTGCGGAAGAGTCGCTTTCGGCTATTCATACGGTGATTAAGTCTCACGGGAGCTTTACGTCGGAGGAGAAGCGGCGGTTGCAGGAGTTGGAGGTTCATTTCAAGCCTTCGCACGCGACGCCACGGCGGCGGAAGACGGATGTTGAGGTTTTTGGGAAGACGCAGGGGTAGGGAGATACCACCTCACCCTCCCATCGCGTTGCGATGGGGCCCTCCCTCTCCCCCACTTCGTGGCGGAGAGGGTGTTTGAGTCTTTTGCCGCGCGGACGCGCGGTGCGCTGGCGGTGAAGGGTTAGGTTAATCAATATTTTTTGTGCGTTTTTGGAATATAAGCTGGGGGCGGAGTTTATTTTAGGTCGACTTTGAGAGAGCGTATTTGAGATGCATAGTTTGTTTAATATTTCGCCGAGGAATCGATCAATTTTCTGGGTGTTCATATCGCGGCGGTGGACGCTGTTCGGGCTAGGACCGATAAGAATGCCGAAGAGCTTTACCGGCTTTACATTGCCTCAGAGGCCTTCGAGGATTTTGTGGACAAGGCTTCCGCTTTGGCCGGTAAGGAGCCTGATGCCGAGCATGAAGCCGATTTTGAAAACTTTTGGGACGCGCAAGGTTCTGCGCAAATCCATTGGGACGATATTGATCGGCTTGCCAGAGAAAGCTTGACGAAGATAGCTGCGGTGAACAGGAACATCGGCACGCGATGCGAGGTTCATGGGCGCAAGCTGGGGATGTCTTTCGAGGAGGAGATGATCTCCGTTATCACGCCTGATGAGTTCGAGAAGTTTGAAGCGTTCTGCATTGACTCGAATTTGTGCAGTAACTCGAAAAGAACATCGATGTTGTTGGTTATCGCGTCAGCATTGCCGTTCTCCGATGAGGAGATGCTTCGCGATGCAAAAGGGATTTTGGAAAAGGTTCTCGCTAAAGACATGGGATATCCTCGTTCTTTGCGCAAGGCGGTGGTTGAGCATGTTGTGAGTAAGGCGAACGAAAATGCGCGGGAGATCGAGAATTTGTCCGGCGTGTGCGGAGAACTTGCGGCGTTTGTTGGCAGGGCTACTCCCGGAGTCGTCTGTGGGAGCAAGGCGGATAGGACAGGTTTGGGGTGGGAGTGGGGTTGATTAACCGGTGGGTTGCCTTGGACGAGCTTGGCGATGAGCTGCTCGAAAAGAAAGAAAAGCTTATGTCCGGCATTTTGGGGAAGGCACCCATTGGAAAGGACGGCTGTTCTTTTTGGGATGCGGTCGATCAGTCTATTTCGTTTGGGGAACTGCGCGATCTTGCCATGTTCTGCCATGATACGGATGTGATTTTGGGGGGCAGAAAGAGTGAGGTTCCTTTGATCATCGATGCTGCTTTGCCGTTTTGCGACGACGCGATGAGTGAGGATGCGTTGAGGATGTTGATGGAGTTTGAGGGGATAGGGCCTGTGCGGCGTGAGGCGAAGCGCTCGTGTGAGGCGGAGCATATGTTGGGGTAGGTTATTCAGGGATTCCTTCGTCTTTTTCACTTCTTGACGTTGATGGGGATTGAGTCTTGTGCCGCGCAGACGCGCGGCGCTGGATTCCGGCTTTCGCCGGAATGACGATAGAAAGCTAGATGATGGGGGTGCCGACGTCGCTTACTAGCCAGCGGCTTCTTAGGTCGGTGTGGTGGGTGGCGAACCACTGGAGCGCGATCATCGTTTGGGCGTCTTTGATTTCGTTGGCGTAGAGCATTGCGATGGCTTTGGCGGCGTCGAGGACGTGGACTTTGATGTCTTCGTTTTCGCCGCTCAGGCCGTGGATGCCGCCTTCGGCGGGGGCTGTTATTCGGCCTGCGTAGAGGTGAATGTATTCGCTGGTTCCGCCGGGGCTTGAAAAGTAATCCATGATCGGGAGAAGGTCCTGGACGACGCAGCCGGTTTCTTCCTGCACTTCGCGGCGGGCGGCTTGTTCGGGAGTTTCGTTGGCGTCGACCATTCCCATCGGTAGCTCCATGAGCCACGGGTTCATGTTCAGCGTTGCGGGGGCGATGCGGAACTGCTCGACCATCACGACTTTGTCATGCTGGGGGTCGAACAACAACACGCCGGCGACGCTTGCGCTGCGGTGGAACACTTCTCGCGTGAATACGGGGCTGAGGGTTCCGTCGAAACGCTCGTGTTGAATGTGGTGGCGGTCAACGCGGAAGTAGCCCTGAAACAGGACTTCTCTTAACAGGATGCTATATTTCTTCAGAGACATGAACTTTCAACAAAATAGGTGGTCGCTTCCAAATCGGATCGAATCACCGCAGCCCTCTTTTGTTTCACCAATGGGATGCCCGCCTTTGCGGGCATGACGGTTGTTCTTTCGGGTTGGCTTGCGGCATAGTCGGGAAGGTACCATTTAACGCCTGAAAGGGGAAGGAAAAGGTCCATCGTTTTGAAGGGGTTCGGGGCGGAATATGCTTTCAAATCTTAGCACTTAGTTACCCATTTTTACGGAGTCATCATGTCTTTTTTGAGTTGCGTTTGGGGGGTAGAATAGGCATAGTGTCGACCCGTTTAAGCAGCGGTTTCCTAACAAGTTGAGGAACATGACGAATCCTTTTCCACAGGGGTGCGCTTTGTCGCGCGCAAGCTCGAAAAATGCCAGTTCGAAAGAGCGGGGCAGACCGAAAGGGGCGACAGGCGTTCTTGTTCTCGCCGATGGTTCGGTCTTTTGGGGCAGAGGCATGGGCGCTGACGGGGCGGCCACGGGAGAGCTGTGTTTCAACACGTCGATGACCGGGTATCAGGAGATTATGACCGATCCGAGCTATGCCGGTCAGATCATTACGTTCACTTTTCCGCATATCGGGAATACGGGATGCAATTTGCAGGACGTTGAAACCGAGAAGGTGGCGGCGCGGGGCGTCGTTTTGCGGGAAGTCATTACGTCGCCGTCGAGCTGGCGTGCGGATACGCATCTTGAGGATTGGCTTGAGCGCAATAACCTAATCGGGATTTCGGGCGTGGACACGCGGGCGCTTACCCTTCGCATTCGGGATTTGGGCGCGCCGAATGCCGTGATCGCTCATGATCGCAGCGGTGAGTTTGACATTGAAGCTCTGATTGCCAAGGCCAAGGGGTGGCCGGGGCTTGAGGGGATGGATTTGGCGCTCGAAGTCACTTGCCCGGAGTCTTATGAGTGGGCCGAAGGGTTGTGGAAGTGGTTTCCGAAGAAGAATGCTTCTTATGCGAAGGCGTCTGCCGCGAAGCATCATGTGGTGGCTATCGATTTCGGGGCGAAGAGGAATATTCTCAGGTGTCTAGTGAACGCGGGATGCCGGGTGACGGTTGTTCCGGCGCAGACCACGGCGGAGCAGATTTTCGCTTTGAAGCCGGATGGGGTGTTTTTGTCGAACGGGCCGGGCGATCCGGCGGCTACAGGCGTTTATGCGGTGCCGGTTATTCGGGCCATTTTGGATATTGGCATTCCGATCTTTGGGATTTGTTTGGGGCATCAGATGCTGGGGCTTGCACTCGGGGCAAAGACGGCGAAGCTGCCGCGCGGGCATCGGGGGGCTAACCATCCGGTGAAGGACCTGAAGACCGGGAAGGTTGATATTACGAGTCAGAACCACGGGTTTCATGTGTTGCCCGAGACGTTGCCGCAGAATGTCGAAGTTACTCATGTGAGCTTGTTTGATGGGTCGAATGAAGGCATTCGAGCGAAGGACAAGCACGCGTTTTCGGTGCAGTATCATCCTGAAGCGTCGCCGGGTCCTCACGACAGTCATTATCTGTTCAGGAAATTTGTCGACATGATTGAAGCGCACAAGGCGTCGCGGAGAGCTGCATAATGCCTAAACGGACTGACATTAAATCGATCTGCATTATTGGCGCGGGGCCGATTATTATTGGGCAGGCTTGCGAGTTTGATTACTCCGGGGTTCAGGCTTGCAAGGCGCTGAGGCAGGAGGGGTATCGGATCGTTTTGGTCAATTCCAATCCGGCGACGATTATGACCGATCCGGATGTGGCCGATGCGACGTATATCGAGCCGGTGACGCCGGAGATGGTGGCGAAGGTTCTTGAACGCGAGAAGCCGGATGCGGTGCTGCCGACAATGGGCGGGCAGACGGCGCTTAATACGGCTATGGCGCTTGCGAAGGATGGGACTTTGGAGCGGCTCGGGGTCGAGTTGATCGGGGCGAGCCGCGAGGCGATTGAGAAGGCGGAAGATCGTTGCCTGTTTCGGGATGCCATGCAGCGCATCGGGCTTCAGTGCCCGAAGAGCAAGCTTGTTAAAAATATGCCGCAGGCCGAGGAGGCTTTGGCTGAGGTTGGGTTGCCTGCGATTATCAGGCCGAGTTTTACGCTTGGCGGGACGGGCGGCGGAATCGCGTTTAATCGCGAACAGTATGCGGAGATTGTTGCCGGTGGGTTGGCGGCCAGTCCTGTTGCGGAAGTTTTGGTCGAAGAGTCCGTGCTCGGATGGAAAGAGTATGAGATGGAGGTCGTTCGCGACCGTAACGACAACTGCATCATTATCTGCTCGATCGAGAATGTGGACCCTATGGGCATCCATACGGGGGACAGCATTACCGTTGCTCCAGCTTTGACGCTTACGGATAAAGAATATCAGATCATGCGCGACGCTTCGATTGCGGTGCTGCGCGAGATTGGGGTCGATACGGGCGGGTCGAACGTTCAGTTTGCGCTTAATCCCGAAGACGGGCGGATGGTTATCATTGAGATGAATCCGCGCGTGAGCAGGTCTTCGGCTTTGGCGAGCAAGGCGACGGGGTTCCCGATTGCGAAGATCGCGGCGAAGCTTGCTGTGGGGTATACGCTTGATGAATTAAAGAACGATATTACCGGGGATACTCCGGCGTCGTTTGAGCCGACGATTGATTACATCGTCACGAAGATTCCGCGCTTTGCGTTTGAGAAGTTTCCGGGGGCAGAGCCTTTGCTGACCACCGCCATGAAGTCGGTTGGTGAAGTGATGGCGATTGGGCGGAACTGGGAGGAGTCGCTTCAGAAGGCTTTGCGCGGGCTTGAGATTGGGCTGACGGGGCTTAACGAGATGCGGCAGTTTGCGCACTCGGATGTGAAGGACATTCATGCGGCGTTGGCGAAGCCTACGCATGACCGGATTCTTGTTATTGCCGAGGCGTTGCGGCGGGGGATGTCATCGGAGCAGGTGGCGGCCATAAGCAAGTTCGACGTTTGGTTTATTGATCGGATTGCGAACATTCTTTCGGTGGAGAAGGAGGTTCGCGCGAACGGGCTTCCGAAGGATGCGGAAGGGTGGCAGAGTCTTAAGCGTCTGGGGTTCAGCGATGCACGGTTGGCGCAGCTTGGCGGCGTGAAAGAAGCCGAAGTGGCGGCGGCGCGGCGTATGGTGGGCGTTGTTCCGGTATTTAAGCGGATCGATACGTGCGCGGCGGAGTTTGCTTCGCATACGCCGTATTTGTATTCGAGCTATGAGGGGAATGGGCTGGAGCCTCCGAGGTGCGAGGCTGAGCCTTCGGACAGGAAGAAGATTATTATTCTGGGCGGGGGACCGAACAGGATCGGGCAGGGGATCGAGTTTGACTGCTGCTGCGTTCATGCCGTGATGGCGTTGCGCGAGGCGGGGTATGAGACGATCATGATTAACTGCAACCCGGAGACGGTTTCGACGGATTACGATACCTCGGATCGTTTATATTTCGAGCCGCTGACAGGCGAGGACGTGATTGAGATTATTCGCAAGGAACAGTCTCGGGGGCAGGTTCTTGGGGTGATCGTTCAGCTTGGCGGGCAGACGCCGCTTAAGCTGGCGAAGGCGTTGCAGGATGCGGGGATTCCAATTCTTGGGACATCGCCCGATGCCATCGATTTGGCGGAGGATCGGGAGAGGTTTCAGGTTTTGCTTCAGCGGTTGAAGCTTAAGCAGCCTGCGAACGGGCTTGCGCGTACCATTGCGGAAGCCGAAAAGGTTGCGGAGAGGATCGGGTATCCTGTGGTCGTGCGGCCCTCCTACGTTTTGGGCGGGCGGGCGATGGAGATTACGCACGACGTTGACGGTCTTCGTAATTATATGCAGAAGGCGATTTGGGTTTCCAACGGCGGACCGGTTTTGATCGACCATTACTTGCAGGATGCCATTGAAATTGACGTTGATGTGGTGGCCGATCCTGAACAGGTTTTCGTTGCCGGGATTATGGAGCACATCGAGGAGGCTGGGGTTCACTCGGGCGACAGTTCGTGCGCGTTGCCGCCGCATTCGCTGAAAACGGAGATCGTCAGGGAGCTTGGGCGGCAGGCGGAGCTTTTGGCGCGCGAGATCGGCGTTGTGGGGCTTATGAACGTTCAGTTTGCCGTGAAAGAGGGCGAAATTTACATTCTCGAGGTTAACCCGCGCGCGAGCAGGACGGTGCCGTTTGTCGCCAAGGCCATTGGCGCTCCGGTGGCCAAGATAGCGGCTCGGGTTATGGCCGGGGAGCTTCTGAAAAATATCGATATCAGGAAGAGCGACAAGCCCCATATGTCGGTGAAGACGCCGGTGTTTCCTTTTGCGCGTTTTCCGGGGGTTGACGTTGTGCTCGGACCGGAGATGAAATCTACAGGCGAGGTTATGGGGATCGATCATAATTTCGCGCGGGCTTATGCCAAGGCTCAGATTGGGGCGGGCATCAGGCTTCCGCTCAAGGGGACTTGTTTTATTTCGGTCAAGGACAGGGATAAGGCAGCGGCTATTGTTTTGGCGTTGCAGCTCATTAATCTCGGCTTTGATTTGGTGGCGACTTCAGGTACTGCGGCTGCTTTGCAGTCGGCGGGCGTGCCGGTTCGCCAGGTCAACAAAGTTTACGAGGGACAGCCTAATGTTGTCGATGCGCTGATCAATGGAGACATCCAGATGATGATCAATACGACGGCGAGCGGCGCGCAGATGCTTTCGGATTCTCTTAGCTTGCGCAGGACGGCGCTTATGCGCGGTATCCCGAATTACACGACGATACCGGGAGCCAGGGCGGCTATTGAGGCCATCGCCGCACTGCAAACCGGGAGTCTTGAAGTCTCGCCGATTCAGGCATACGGTAAAGCATCCTGAAACGTACCGCTTTGGCGTTTGATGATACGCCATCGGCGGATATTGCTGTTTTTTGGCTTAAAAAGTGAGGGGATTGCCATGAACGATAAAGTGCCAATGACCAAGGCCGGGTATGAGCGCCTTGAAGATGAGCTTCGCAGGCTTAAGTCCGTAGAGCGGCCTTCTATTGTGAAGGCGATTGCCGAAGCGCGCGAGCATGGCGATCTTTCGGAAAATGCGGAATATTCGGCGGCTCGCGAGCGCCAGAGCTTCAACGAGGGGCGCATTCAGGAGCTTGAGGGGAAGATTTCGCGGGCGGAGATTATCGATGTATCGTCGCTTTCGGGGAACACAGTCAAGTTTGGCGCGTCTGTTACATTGATCGACGATGATACGGATGAGGAAATTACATATCAGATCGTTGGGGAAGACGAAGCCAATGTGAAGAACGGGCTGCTTTCGGTTACTTCGCCATTGGCTCGCGCGCTCATTAACAAGACGATTGGCGACACCGTCGAGGTGAAGACGCCGAAGGGCGATAAGGGGTATGAGGTTATGAAGGTGGCGTTTAGGTAGAGGTTCGCTGCGGGCGCGGCGGGGATTTTTCGGGTTGCGGAGAGACCACCTCACCCTCCCAATCGCTTTGCGATTGGGGCCCTCCCTCTCCCCCACTTCGTGGCGGAGAGGGCATGAGTGATTACCTCACTTGCGGGGGTGACGAGGGTGGGCGGGCTTGTGGAGAGACCACCTCACCCTTCCCATCGCAGAGCGATGGGTCCCTTCCCTCTCCCCGACTTCGTGGCGGAGAGGGCATGAGTGATGACCGCTCTTGCGGGGGTGACGAGGGTGGGCGGGCTTGTGGAGAGACCACCTCACCCTTCCCATCGCAGAGCGATGGGTCCCTTCCCTCTCCCCCGCTTCGCGGCGGAGAGGACATGAGTGATGTCCGCTCTTGCGGGGGTCGTGCCAAGTCTTTCGAGAAGAGCGAAACAACAACGTTTTTTTTGGTGGCTGGAGAGGCTTCGGGGGATTTGCTCGGGGCGCGGTTGATGCGCGCGCTTAAGGCGAAGGTTTGCGGGGTCAGGTTTGTGGGCATTGGCGGGCCGCAGATGCAGGCTGAGGGGATTGAGCTTCTTTTTCCGCATACGGAGCTGATGCATTTCGGGATTGTCGAGGTGGCGCGGCATATTCCACGGCTGCTCAAGAGGATCGAGGAGACGGCGCAGGCTGTTGTGGATGTTAAGCCGGAGGCGCTGATTACGATTGACTCGCCGGACTTCTCGTTTCGGGTGGCGAAGCGGGTTAGGGAGCTTGTGCGGCGGGGGGCATCGCCTTCGTTATTTGGAAGAGGGATTTTGAGTCTTATGCCGCGCGGACGCGCGGCGCTGGATCCCGGCTTTCGCCGGGATGACGAGGGAAGAGTTGAATGCAACCGGACGGAATTGGATTGCGGAAAGACCACCTCACCCTCCCAATCGCGTTGCGATTGGGCCCCTCCCTCTCCCCCACTTCGTGGCGGAGAGGGCGAAGAAGGGGCGATGGATCGCGGCATTCGCCGGGGGGACGAGAGGGTTTGTTCTTCGAATAGAGAGGGGTGTGGTTGCGGAGAGACCACCTCACCCTTCCCATCGCGAAGCGATGGGTCCCTTCCCTCTCCCCCGCTTTGCGGCGGAGAGGGCGAGAAGGCGGCGATGGCCTCTGGTCTTCGTGGAGATGCGGGGGAAGGAAAAAGGCGGGAGATACGGCTTATTCATTATGTCGCGCCTACGGTTTGGGCTTGGAGGCCGGGGCGGGCTAAGAAGATTGCGAAGTTTTTGGATCATCTGCTGGCGGTTTTTCCGTTTGAGCCGCCTTACTTCACGAGCGAGGGGTTGCCCTGTACGTTTGTGGGGCATTCGGTTGTGGAGGGGAATGCGGATAAGGGGGATGCGGCGGGGTTTCGGAAAGATCGTGGGATTCCCGAGGATGTGCCTCTCCTTGCGGTTTTGCCGGGGAGCCGGACGAGCGAGATTACGCGGTTGCTTCCGGTGTTCCGAGAGACAGTGAAGAAGCTGCGCGAGAAGCATTCGGAGTTGAGGATCGTGGTGCCGACGGTGCCTCATTTGAAAGAACGGCTGGCGGCGGAGATTTCGGGATGGGGCGTGCCGTCCTATGTTGTCGAGGGCGAGAAGGACAAGTTTGATGCGTTTGCAGCTTGTACTGCGGCGCTCGCCTGTTCTGGGACTGTGGCGCTGGAGTTGGCGCTGGCTCTGTTGCCGGGGGTGATCGCGTACAAGCTCAACCCGTTGACGGTGACACTGTTTAAGCGGCTCATCAAAGTTAAGTACGCCAATCTTGTGAACATCATGCATGACGAGATGGTGGTGCCGGAATATCTGCAAAAGGACTGTACGCCGGAGAAGCTTTTTGAGGGCGTGGATTTGCTTTTGAGCGACAAAGCGGCGCGAAAGAAACAGATTGCGAAGCTTGAGGCTACGGCGGCGTGGCTTGGGAAAGGGAAGTTTGTGCCTTCGGAGCGTGCGGCGCAGGCGGTTCTTGATGCGATTGAGCCTCCTGTTGTCATGCAGGTGCTCCCTGCCCTTGTGACGGGAGGCGTGGAGCGCGGGACCGTGGAGACCACTGCCGCGCTGGTGAAGGCGGGGTTTAAGGCGATTGTGGCGTCTGAGGGCGGGCCGCTGGTCAAGGATGTGCAGGCGGCGGGGGGCATTCATATTACGTTGCCGCTGGCCTCGAAGAATCCTGTGGTCATGGCGGCGAATGTGGCTCGGCTAGCAAGAATTATCAGAGATAAAAAGGTCGATATCGTTCATGCGCGGAGTCGCGCTCCGGCTTGGAGCGCGTGGGCTGCCGCGACGAAGACCGGGGCAACGTTTGTAACGACCTTTCATAATGCTTACGGAGCGGGGTCGGCAGTTAAACGCTTTTATAATTCCGTGATGGGCAAAGGGGCGCGTGTGATCGCCATTTCGGAGTTTGTGGGGGACTATGCCGTTAAGACCTATGGCGTACCTCGCGACATTTTGAAGGTGATACCGCGCGGAGTCGATATTGAGACGTTTGACCCCGAAAAGGTCGAGGGAGAGCGTATCGAAACGCTGCGCAAGGCTTGGGGCGTGGACGGGAGGGTTCCTGTTATTCTCATGCCGGGAAGGTTTTCGCGGTGGAAGGGGCATTTGGCGCTTCTTCAGGCTCTGGCCCAGATGCGGGGAGGCAACTTCCTTTGCGTGATTGTAGGCGGAGGGAAGGACGAACCGTTTGGCAAAGAGGTTATGGCCGAGATCGAGGCGCTGCGGCTTAAGGACTACGTGAAGGTTTTTGACACTTGCTCCGATATGCCTGCGGCTTACCGGCTTGCCGATGTGGTGGTGGTGCCCTCTACCCGGCCTGAGGGGTTTGGTCGTGTGGTGGTCGAGGCTCAGGCTATGGGGGTGCCGGTGATTGCGGCAAGCCACGGCGGGGCAAAAGAGACGGTTATTCCGGGGAAAACGGGGTGGCTGGTGGTTCCGGGGGATGCGACGGATATGGCTGAGACGCTCGGACAGGTTTTAAGGCTTTCGGCGGACCTGAAGGCCAAGGTCACGGCGGCGGCGGCGGCGCACGTTCGTGACCATTTTACAACAGCCTCCATGACATCGCAGACTCTGGAGATTTACCG
>CAZLIG010000007.1:0-5870 GCA_964559415.1 uncultured Rhodospirillaceae bacterium | reverse complement strand
CAAAGACGGCTCAATCGAGAGTAAACGCACAAAAATTATACCGGTCACAGTTCAGGAGTTGGCAGACCGACTCTTGAACCGTGGCCTGTTGGAAATTCCAACTGCTGTGTTGTCACTCTTATTTTAACTGTCGGAGGACGAAAATGTCCGAACCGTTGAGCCTCGGTCATATTGCCGAAATGATGAGCGAGTTGCGCGCGTATTATAAGCGCACCGTTGTCGTGAAAATCGGAGGCAACTCGATTGCCGAAGACGATTTGTTTTTGTCGAAGATCGCGCGGCAGATTCTTTTTCTGAACACCAATGGCGTGCGCGTCATTCTTGTTCATGGCGGCGGGCCTCAGATTGACAATGCGCTGCTCGACAAGGGCATCGAGACGGTGAAGGACGACAGCGGACGGCGGATCACCTCCGCGAGAGCCATGCGCGTCGTGGCGCGCGTGATGAAGGAGATCAACAAGCACGTTGTCGATGCGCTTGTGGAAGCCGGGTGCCCGAAGGACAAGATATTCGCGGCTTTCAAGCAGAAGAAGCCTTTGGTCGAGGCGGAGAGCCTTGATCCGTCTAACCCCGAGGGGAACCGCAGCGGGTTTCCGACGGATGTGAATACATCTGTCCTCGAGAAGGCCCTGCGCGAGGGGAAGATTGTCGTGCTGCACTCGATGGGGATCAGCGCGGACGGGAAGATTATTTATAACATTAACGGCGACGATTATGCCTCTATCGTGGCTCGGCATATGCGGGCGAAGCGGCTTATTCTTGTGACCAACGTCGCGGGAGTTTTGGATCGGAACCATGAGCGCATTCCGGTTATCGATCCGATGGCGGCGAAGCAGTTGATCGACGAGGGCGTTATTACCGGCGGGATGGTGCCGAAGGTTGAAAGCTCGCTGACCATCGTTCGGCAGGGTGTGGGAGGCGTCGCGATTATTGACGGGTTCAGGCCTTGGGCGGTACTTGCCGAACTGCTGACGCATCAGGGGCGCGGGACGTTGTTTAGGGCGCGGATTTAGGATTCTTATGCCGCGCGGACGCGCGGCGCTGGATCCCGGCTTTCGCCGGGATGACGAGGGGGATTTGGGGCTTCTGCCGGGATAAGACGATAGGAATTGGTAGTTCGGTTGTCTGTCGCTTCGTTTCTTTGTTTCGGGCGCGGATTCAATGGAGGGGTGGGGTTCTGCGGCTGGACGCACGTGATTGCGGATTCTATACTTGCGGTTTACTCGCCTTTCATCTCTTACATCTCCCTCCTTATGCGTGTTCGCGTTTATCGTCCTGCCAGGTCTGCCGCTCAATCGGGAAGCGGCGCGTTTGCTCGCTGGGTTGTCGAGCCGGAGTGTGTGTCCCCTCGCCTGCCCGAGCCGATCATGGGATGGGCTTCGGCCAGGGACCCTTATTCATGCCTGCGGGGCCGGTTGCGGTTTGTGAATGAGAAGGATGCGCTTGCTTTTGTACGCGGCAAGGGGTGGGAAGTCTTGGCTATGGGCGTTGCGGAGAAGCAGGGTGCGCCGCATAGCTATCTTGAGAGGTTTCGGGTGGTTCGGCCTGAGGATGAGGAACGAAGGGTAAGGGGTTAGAGTATAATAGGTGTTGTTTCTCTGAGTTCCCATCGCTTTCAGCTTCCCGAAATGGGGTTTCATGCGCCGATGTGCAGTGACTAGAGGGAAGAGGGCAAGCGGCGGTGCTTTCGGCTCAGATTCTAAGTCTTAAGCGCCGCAGACGCGGCGCGCTGGACCCCGGCCTTCGCCGGGGTGACGAAATTTTCCTAGATGTTGCGCCCCTTCCCGGCTTTCGCAGATTAATGAGAAATCCTGTTGGTTGGGTAATTTACTCTTAAGGAGCTAGATGGTAGGAAGGATCGGGGTTGGGAGCGGAATCGGCTATGTCTCTTGTTTCATCATCCGTCAATTTGATTGCGCCTTTGGCAACCTATACCCAAAAGGCCGAGTTCAAGAAAAACGCGACCATCGACGATGCCATTGCTTTGGGCAATCTCGACGATCAGGCGTCGATCGTCACGATCAGCGACGAAGGGCAAGTGGCGGCTTCTTCCGTCACTTCGACGTTTAACGTCACGACAGGCGGGGTCACAAGCTTAACAAAGACGTTCGACAACGTTGTCACGCAGGTCTCCACCACCTTTCAGCTTCTGGACAACGCAGGCACTGTGGTTGCTTCGAACGCCACGGATGCGACCGACGCTCAGAAGCTGGCTTATGCCGAGTGGGAAGACGGGAGGCTTGTGTTGGAGGCGGGGACTTATACGGCAGCGGCTACGGCGGGGAACGGCGCGTCGTTGTCGATTTCGGCCATGGAGCAACAGGGGACGAGCCTTGAAGTCCACAGCGAACTGACCGGAAGCGATCAGACCGAATATTATACCTTTTCGCTTTCGGGATCAGATATCAAATTCGATTTGACCTCCGAAGATAAAAGCTCGATGCGCGTTATTCTCTATAACAGCTCGGGGGCTGTCGTTGCCGATAGCGACGGGAACGCACGCCAAAAGGCGAACTATTTATCATTGATTTCAACGACCGGACTTGCGGCCAATTCGGGCGACTTTACGCTGGAGATTACCTACAAAGACAATGCCAATATCGAGAAGTCGATCGATTATACGGCGAGGCTTTATACGGGCGATTATTATTCCGTCGTTTACAAGAGCACCGTGACCGCTCAGGCTTATGACAATTCGGCGATTGGTTCCATGACGCCAGATGAGAGCGTGGAGCAATTTTCGTCAAAAAAATACAACAAGATTTACACAGCGCCGGATCAGGCCGTGAACATCGGGTGGATGAAGCAGGACGAGTCCATGCTCGATGTCTACAGTATGCTTACCGCTGCGGATAATATCGATTACTACCGCTTTACGTTTCAGGAAGGCGAAGCGATCAAGTTCGATTTTTCCAAGAGCACGGACGCTTCGGGAATAAGAGTTCAGTTGCTTGATCGTAGCGGGCAGCGCGTGATTGCGGACAGTCACGGGACAGACTCACAGAAGGAAGTTTATGAGCAACTGACGAGCGCTTCGGGGCTTGAGGCCGATACGGGGCAGTATGTCATCAAGGTTTCTTATGTGGACGGGGTTGAGCGGTCGGATATGTCTTATGAGTTTGGGCTTTATTCCGGCTCAACTTATGTGGCGAAGTATAAGACTACCGCTTCGGCTCAGACGTTCGCCAATGCCATTCTCGCGGGGGAAATGTCGGTTTCGTCTACGCAGGCGACGCTTGCTTCGGTTCTTTCCGCTACAGATGACGATAGCGCACTGCTGAATACGCTGAAGTCGCTCGTGTAAGGAACCCAGTTTTTACATTCCGGCAGGTTTGGGCGTTTTTATCCCGCGCGGCGTTTTGGCAAGGGTCAGGGGTTGCTTCTTCTTTTTAGGGTTTTTGTAAAGCTTGTGGAGTTTATCGAGCAGCGCATATTTGGTCGATGACCGATTGATTTTTTGAGCGGCCCGCGCCGCTTTCTTCGCACCCCTTAGTATTTTGTGGCCGACGTAGTGCCTTGTGGTGCCGACGAATTGTTCGGGGTCGTAATACTGCATATACATCAGGCCGACACAAAGGCCCACTTTTAGTCCAGAGAGCGACGGAGACAGGTCGATGTGCGAGACAATCGAGTGCTCCATATGCGATAGCCCCGCGCCGAGCGTTTCCGAGACCGCGCCGAGGTGGGTATCGGCGGAATGCAGGAAGTTGTCGAATGGCGTCGTGCTGACTGTCGGGCTGGAAGCTTCCGCGTAGCTCATGGAGGGAGAGCCGTGTGTCGAAAATTTCGAAGTGTCTAGTGTTGCCGTAGTCTCCTTGATGGCTTCGACGGTGGAGCTATAGGTTTCGGGGAAATTTTCCTCCATTGTCGTGGTGCGGCTGGAGAGTCCGTCTTTGAGAAATTCTTCTGTACACTCGGCAACCGCTTCAGTTCCCTTGTTAGTGCTATCTCCGTTATTCGTATAATAATACTCGATGCCTCGCTCTTCGGCTTCTGCTACAGAGCCGATATCTGAAACGTCCGCATCAAATCCAGAGAGCAATTCACCGTCTTTGGAAAGGCCTTCAAGCGCGTATTCGAAGTGGCCGATTTCATGCAGCAGAGCACCAGCACCGGTCTCGGGCGTATCTTGCAGCCAGCCGTTCTCAGTGCTAACTTCGCTAAACATTCCCTGATCCCGGGCCGCTTGTTCCACCTCTGCATAGTAGCGAGCATGTTCTGCCAACTGGTCTTCGGGCTTAAAGGCGATCGGATCGACGTTGCTCAGATCGACGCCTTTTGCATAGTGCCACTCCGCAATGTTGATCTCGATTTTGCCGTCGCTGTTGACTCTAAAAGCTCCGGATTGCTGTCTCAGGTTGACCCGACCTTGGCTGTCGGGAAAATCAAACTTTTCGCTTTCCTCGGGGTGAATATCGAGCATCGTGCGCCCGACATTAATTTCGACGTGCTTGAAAAGCATATCGCGCAGCCCTGGCGGCACCTTTGTTAAGGCCTGTACGATTGCGTCGTAGAAGGCATCGCTTACGCCTTCGCCTCTGTTGATTGGGATGTCGTTGGGGAGCGGATTGTAATAGGGAGCATCGGGATCGAAGGGGTTTGGGCCGGCCTCGCTTAGTGCATCCGTTAGAGTACCCGTATTGTCCAAAACTCCTGTGGTTTCTGGACTTATAGGAGGAGGCGGCGGCGACGGCGGGGGTGAATTTCCCGAAAGGATTTCCCCAGGGCCGGGGATTAGTTCGCCAGCATCGACTCTGCTGAAAACTCCTCTGGCAGTTTTGTCGATCCCATAGCCCATGAGTCCAAAACCAAGCACAAATCCGGCAGCGTTGAAAAGTTGGCCTCTCTTTTTTGGCGCGCCTGTTTGAGTAGAATTTTTGACCGTGCGTGATGCTGTGGGGGTCGTCTTTGAAGGGGTCGGCTTCGGAGATGCGGTCGTTTTTGGAAAGTGGCCTTTTTCCTGTCGTTCGCTCGCTGTCTTAGCTGTGTCCGGTGGATTGGGGAGTAGCGTAGCGGCTATCTTCGCTCCCGCCCATAGCGCCCCCGCCCCTCCAACCAATAACGCCAATGGAGCAGTGATGGGCCAGAGGATCGCGCCGCCTATAAAGGCAGCCGCGGGCAGAATCAAATCCTTAGCGAGTTTGCGAGCCGCATTTCCAGAGGCGGTTTCTTTTGAGGTCTGCGCTGGAAGAGGGGCTTTTTTTTGGTTTGTGTTTACTGTCCGGTTTTGCGTCTGCGCGGCGGCGGGCGCTTTTGGGGGTTCACGGGACTCAACGGGCGCTCTTTTGGGCTCAGTTGGCTCCGGGAACGGCGTCGGGATGTGCTGTTGTTCCTTTTCCTTCTCCCGGTTTTCGAACCAGTCATCAAGCCATCGCCAGAGAAGGCCGGGCTCGTCAGGGGCCGGGTCGAAGGTTTTGGCTATCCTCCACCCTGCTTTCATGGTGCCATAGGCTGCGAATGCGAAGCCTATGGGAGCTATTCCGCTCACCACTAGTGCGGCGCCAGTTGCAACGTAGAGCGCCGGTTCAGCTAAGGTTTTGGCTACTCGGCCTGCTGTTTTTAGAAACGAGCCAAGTCTGCTCCCTAAACTTTTATTTGTTGGTTGCGGCGCGGAAATTGGTTCGGTTGGCATAATGGCTCTAAAATGGCTTAAACAATGCTTATAAAAGTAACACGATTATCTTATCATTTCGTGAACGATTTGGTGAAAAGTTTCATGCAAGCAATTGTTTTTACAATGGCTTTTTTGTTTACTATTGGGTTTTTGAGGGCGTTTGCAGAGAAAACTGATTTTTTTAGGAAAAACAATGGGATCCCCGCCTTCGCGGGGATGACGGTGGGTATCAATGGGATGCTCTGCCTTCGCGGGA
>CAZLIG010000006.1:0-25728 GCA_964559415.1 uncultured Rhodospirillaceae bacterium | reverse complement strand
CTTATGTAATCTATCAAATGACATACGACGAAATCAAAAAGTTTGATGTAGGTTCAAAAGTTTATGATAATTATCCAGATCAAAAGAAGATGAAGGTTTCTATTCCTTTGCTTGAAGATGTTATTGATTCAGTACAATATTATATTAAAACGCATGATAGGAAACAAGTTTTTTACAATATCGAGACTAAAACAACAGAAGCGAAAGATAATGTTTTAAATTCTGCGCCAGAGGAGATTGTAAAACTTTTGATGGATGTTGTCGAAGAAAAGGAAATTGCTCCTTATGTAATTATTCAATCGTTCGATGTTCGTACATTACAAATTTTACATGAAAAGTATCCCCACATTAGAACTTCTTATTTAGTAGGTCCTGAAAGGAGAAAAGAATTTACTAGCAGAAAGAAGTAAAGAGATGATGCTTTATCATCTTTCAGGTAGTACCGAGAGACTGCATCACCGCCATTCCCGGCAAGGCCATAGTCGGCCGATCCTCCGCTTCCGCCAACAGCTGATTGACCTATAATCAAAGTCCCGGTGGTCGAACCAACAACGGCATTCTCCATGATAGAGTTCGCACCTGAACCTCCAAACCCGTCTTCGAATCCATAAAGGCCTTTTCCGCCGGTCTGATAGGCTTTCAAATCAAGAGCACCGCCTTCGGTCGATGTAACATCGAGCCGCGCAACAGCTTCTCCGCCATAGGAAACAAATGGAACATAGGTGTAAACCCCGGCGTTCCCACCCGTGGCGTAGACCGTCGCCTGATAATCAGCGGAGACAGTGAACGTCGCTATGGCACTGCCGACACCGCCCCAACCTGCACCGCCGAAAATCGAAGAATAATCCGTGTAGCCGCTTCCGCCGTTCCCGCCCGTAGCCGATATCAGGCTTTGCGGAGAGACAACATCAACGACTTCGTCCCCGCCATTCGTACCGTCAGGAGAGGAAGCCGCTCCATCGACACCTGCCGCGCCCGTAGCAAATGCCTGCGGCGAAGCCAATCCAAAAGCAAATGCGAGAGCGAGCAAGGAACAAGCCGACCGGAAAGTCATCGTGGCACTCCTATTAAATAGCGGTATGGATGTAACAAGATGTTACATCTCCAATTCCCGTCTATTCAATAGTTTCGAGCGAGAAGGGCCAATTCCTTACCCGTTTAAGTTAACATGGGTAAGATGTTGCCTAAAAACGGAAGCGCCTTTCGTAACGAGCGCCTTTACTCTCAGGCGCAGCTCTTCGCACCCTTGGCAAAAACCTCTTCCAGCTCCTTCGGAAGCGCATAAGCCCACTGGCTGATCGACCCTGCCCCAAGGCAAATAACGAAGTCCCCCGGCTGCGCCATGGAAGCGATCATATCGGCAAGCTCTTTCGGATCGCGCAAGGCATGAACGTCACGATGCCCATGAGCGCGCAATCCCTCAACCAAAGCGTCGCGATCCGCCCCCTCGATTGGCACCTCTCCCGCCGCATAAACATCGGCAACGATCACGGTATTCGCGTCGTTGAAAGTCTTGCAGAAATCGTTAAACAGACTCGACAATCGCGTATACCGATGTGGTTGCATGACGGCGATGATCTTGCCCTTGTCCCCCTTCGCCTGCAAAGCCGCCTTGAGCGTCGCCGCAATCTCAACCGGATGATGCCCATAATCGTCCACGACGGTAATCCCCTTGACTGTCCCCGTCCGGGTAAACCGCCGCTTCACGCTCTCAAACTTCGATAGCGCCGACTTCAGAATGTCGTCGCCGATCCCGAGCTGCACGCCGACGCTGATCGCCGCGAGCGAGTTCTGAACGTTGTGCCTACCTATCACTGACAGGAAGAATCCCTTGATCTCCCGCGACGTATTTTTCTTGCGGTCCGTAACGACAATGTCGAAGTGCGTCCCGTCCGGCTTCGGATCGACATTGACCGCCCGCACGTCGGCCTGCGGCGAGAAGCCGTAGGTGACGATCTTGCGGTCCTGAACCCGCGCCACCATCTCCTGCACCTCGGGATGATCGATGCAAAGCACGGCGAACCCATAAAACGGCACATTCTGCACGAACGTATCGAACGCGCGCCGAACGGCATCGAAGTCGTGGTAATGATCCATGTGCTCGGGGTCCATGTTGGTCACGACTGCCACCGTTGACGGAAGCTTGGTAAAGCTCCCATCGGATTCATCGGACTCCACAACCATCCAGTCGCCTTCGCCCAACCGCGCATTGGTGCCATAGGCATTGATGATGCCGCCGTTGATGACGGTCGGATCGAACTTCGCCGCCTCCATCACCGCCGCCACCATCGAGGTCGTCGTCGTCTTCCCGTGCGTACCGCCGACAGCGACCGCCCACTTCAGGCGCATCAGTTCGCCAAGCATCTCCGCCCGCCGAACCACAGGCAGAAACGCCTCGCGCGCCGCGACAACTTCGGGATTATCTTTCTTCACCGCCGACGAAATCACAACCACGTTCGCGCCGTTTACGTTTTCGGCCTTGTGCCCGACGGCAATGGAAATGCCCTTCTCGCGCAACCGCTTCACATTGGCATTATCGCTTAAATCGCTCCCCTGAACCTTGTATCCCAGATGATGAAGGATCTCCGCGATGCCGCTCATCCCGATCCCGCCGATACCGACAAAGTGAATGGTGCCGACCGATTGCGGTGAAAAATGGGTACGCGATGTCGCTTGTTTCCAGTTCATTTTTATCCTTCTTTCAGTGATCCTCGCGCATCCGTGCACGGCGCAAGATTCTAATCCCATGGCAAAATAACAAAAGCTTTTACTTGGAGCACGCCCCGTTCAAATAGAATGATCGTCGTCCCAAACCAGCAAATCCTCTATCATCGTTAAACACGTTTATCCGATGCCTTAACAAGTGCCACAACGCAATCCGCCAAACTGTCCACTGCCCCCACCTTGCCCCAAGCTCTTGCGGCAGCCGCAGTTTTGGTCAGCGATAAAGGCAAAGCCATCAGCGATTCCAATCTTACGGCTAAAGACTCCGCTGTAAAAGCCTGTTCGGGAATCAGCCACGCTCCCCCCGCCTCGGCCACGGCCTCTGCGTTAACGGTCTGCTCGCCCGCGTGCCCACCGGTATAAGGAACGAGAATTGAGGGGCGGCCGATAACGGTAAGCTCGGCCACAGTCGATCCCCCCGCCCTGCAAACAACAAGATGCGCTTCCGCCATCCGGTCCGGAACGTCGCTAAAGAACGGCGAAAGCTCCGCATCGATCCCTGCCGCAGCGTAGGCCGACCGCGCCGCTTCCATATCTTCCTTCCGGCACTGCTGGGCGATCACGATCCGACGCCGCAGAGTCTCCGGAAGCAACGCCAACGCCTGAGGCACGACATAGCTGAACACGCGCGCGCCAAGGCTCCCTCCAAGCACGAGGATTCGCATAGGCCCGTTATCGACCAAAGGCTGATACGGCTGCGATCTCAAAGCAATGAATGCCGCCCGCACCGGATTTCCGGTATAAACCAATTGCGTATCCGAAGAAGGCTTTATCCCCGCCACCTGCGGAAACGATGTCGCAATCACCCGCGCCTTGTTCATAAGCGTGCGATTTGCGCGCCCCATAACGGCGTTCTGATCGTGTAGCACGATCGGGATCCCCGCCTGCACCGCAGCATAAAGCGTAGGAACCGAAGGATACCCTCCAAACCCCACAACAGCCGCAGGCTTCAGCTTCGCAAGCCTGAACCTTGCCTGAAAAACCCCGATCCCCATTTGAAAAACGCTCAGCGCTTTCCCAAAAACACCCTTCCCGAGAGAGCTGGCCCACACGTTGTAGACCGGAACGGAAAGCTCTTCGCTGAACCTTGCCCCGCGCTTATCGGTGAGCAACGCGACCGAGAACCCTCTCCCCAAAAGCTCCCTGGCCAAAGCCTCGGCCGGAAAGATGTGCCCGCCGGTCCCCCCGGCAGCCAAAACGATACACGGAAGGGAATCGTTCATTGAACCCGCTCCAACTGCATACGCGCCGAAACCGGTTGCCCCGCCATCGACGCCGAATCCAGATATGTCCCCAAAAAGGCGCTGGCCCTATTCACCTTGGCAGCAAGAGAAAGAGCAGCCGCACCTTCTGAACCAAACCGCCTCATCAGCTTGATGAATCTTTCGACAGGCGTCTCGGGAGCCGGAAACGTCTCGAATGAAACAAAAGCATCCTTGTCGAGTTTCAGAGACTTGCGTATTTCCTCGATAGCCACGTCGTACCCGCCGAGCACGTCGACCAACCCGACCTTAATGGCCTGTTCCCCCGTAAATACACGCCCCTTGGCGACTTCCGGCATCTTTTCCATCGGGATTTTGCGCGCCTGCGAGACGTTAGTCACAAAAGTCTTGTAGGTGGCATCAAGCAGCGCATTCACTCTCGCCCTCTGTTCGTTATTAAACGGCGCATAAACACCCCACATGCCCGCATTCGGCGACGTCGCAACCCCGTCCATCGAGACTCCGATCTTCTCCAAAAGCCCGTTGGCCGCAAACTTCCCGGCGACAACGCCAATGGAACCGGTCACTGTCGCTGGTTCGGCAACGATCTTGTCGCCATTCATGGCAACCCAGTACCCACCTGACGCGGCCGTCTCACCCATCGAAACGATCACTGGCTTCCCCTTCGACTGCGCATGAATTATCGAGCGCCGAATTTTCTCCGAAGCCGACGGAGACCCGCCCGCACTGTCAACCCTGAAAAGAATAGCCTTGATATTATCGTCTTCAACCGCATCGTGGAAAGCTCCGGCAACCGTGTCCGCGCTCATGACGCTCTCGCCGATCCCGCTGTCGAATCCTTTGTCCAAAATAATGCCCGAGCCGATAATCAGCGCAATCTTGGCCTCCTTTGTCGGATCGCCCTTGCTGACGGGATAACCGACATAAGTCGCCGGATCGATATGCTCGGCATTCACCCCGGCCTTCCGTTCGATCTCCGCGTCAAACTCGTCCGAATAGGCAAGCTTGGTCACAAGGCCTTCCTGCTTGGCCTCTTCATCGGTATAAGGCCCGCGAGCCATCAAATCCTTCACGTGATCGATATCCCACTTCCGGCTTAAGGCAATGCCGGAAGCAATCTGCGTCGAAAGGTTCTCGGCCATCGCCTGAAGCTCAGCCTTCACGAGAGGCGAAAAACTTTCGCGCTGCCCGACTTCCATGAACGACTTATATTCCTCGCGCTGCATATAGTCGGCAACAACCCCGATCTTGTCCAACGCCCCCTTTGTAAACGGCGATTGCGCCCCAACTCCTGTCAGGCTCACGGTCCCAACAGGCTGCAACCAGACATTCTCAAAAGCGCTCGCAAGATAGTAGGCACGGTTACCAAGCCCGTACTCACCAAAATCGGTCCCATAGGCATAAGTAAACTTTCCGCTTTCGCGAAACTTGGCAATGGCGTTTCGAATCTCCTGCGCATGAGTCATCGTCGGCTGATGCGCCCCGAACTTCGCCACGATTCCCTTCACATGAGGATCCTTCGCCGCGCGGTTGATAGCCGTCAAAAGATCCAACAGCACAACCGGCTCGTCCTCCATCGCGAACTTGAAGGGCGAAGGCTCGTTTTGTTCGACAATGGGTTCGGTGAAATCGATTGTTAAAACAATCTCTTGAGGCGCGGGTTCAATTTTCTGCTCATTAAAGGCAGCAACGATGCCCCAAAAGACCAGCGCAACGACGAGGAACCCGAGGACTGCGAAGCAGTTGACAATAAACTTGAACACGTCTCGACCTTAAAGAGGAGGGGAATAAAAGAACTATCCCAATCCGGCTCCAAAGTCACCCGCGAAAACCAAATAAAAACGAGCCGCCCTTTCGAGCGGCTCGGCGCATTTCTTTCAAGCCCTTAGTGCAGCTTCGGCGAAGGGGCCGAAACTTTTAGATCGATGTTCTGGCGTTTAAGAAAGTTGGTGACGCCAAAGGTTTTCTGCTTGCATATTTCATCCATGGCTTCCTCTGCATTAAGATTCTTGATCGGAAAGCTATAGGTCTTCGTCCCGTTGTGACAGTCTGTTGGAATCCCGAGCACAAGCATCAGAGCTTTGTCCCCATTGGATTTGAGAGCCCACGAGTCGGCCACGATAACAATCATGGGCTTGTTTAAATTCACCTGGGGGTTAACGACCGCGACGATAATCGTATTTCCGGGAACCTTCTTATCCCAAGGCGGTGAAAAAGCGGAACCAGTCTGAGCCTTCCACAAATTGACGACACCGCTGCCGCTTTGCTGAGAGACCTCGTTAACGATCCGCTCAATCCCCAAGCCTTTGATCGAATAGGTTTGGACGCAGTCCTCGTCTTCGGAGAATCTCCTCTCCAAAGGAACCCCGACCACGAGCTGCGGAGAATTCTTTCCGTTGGATGTAATCACCCAAGGCGAGGTTACCATAATTAAGGTTGGCTCAACAGAATTATTCAGATCGGAAACTCCAACAATAAGCTTATCACCAGACATTACTAACTCCCCATTATGCGAAACAACTTCAATGCAAAATTGATGAAAATCTTAATTGAGCTGCCCCAGTTTGAACGAACAGCAAATGCTAGGCATCGCAGCCTTTCTTTTCAAGGCCGCCTTTTCAAAAACTTTCTCACCTATAAGTGGAACTTATGCTTTCTCTTAACGATCCGCATCCCACGTCTGACCTGGCAGGGCCTTAAATCCACGCGACAAAGAGCCGGGGGTGGCTGTTTGGCTGCCTTGATATCCTGAATTTCTTCCGAAAGGTCGAGAAAAGGAGTCATCACCTCCTCCTTAACATCCCTCATGGTCTTCTCAAGATCATCAAGCGTCACATACGGAACTACGACCGCGTAACTTTCCGCGTCCTTCTTTGACAATCCTGCAAGGATAGGAACCAGCTTTACGCTTTTAATGAAATCGCGTTTGATCTCACAAGCGTAAACGGGGCCATCGAGCCAACACGAAACCGTCTCCCCATTCTTCGCGACGGTATAGAACCAGTATTGAATTGGAACCTGTTTAATTTCATCTGCCATAAAATACCTCTTAAGTATGGAAAACAAATAGATTTTAGGGAATCGGAAGTCAACAAGCACCCATTACTTTCAAGGCAAATCCTGTCCCTGGGATGCCGCAACAGCCCGATAGAACCCGCCCAAAAAAATAAGTATGAATCTCCAGCGGGCGTCATATATGACTACCTTCATGTCCTCCCAGAACGCTTTCCCCCTCGCGCTCGAAGCCTATCAAGCCAAACGCTTCGAAGAAGCCTCCGCCCACTGCCGCACGGTTTTGGAAACAGAACCGGACCACGCGGCAGCACTTCACCTGCTGGGTTTCCTGGAGTTCTGCTTTGGCCACCGCGAAGATGCCGAAGTCCTTATGCGAAAAGCCGTAACCCTGAAGCCCGGCTTCCCCGAAGTGCACTACCACTTCGCTCAAGTGCTCACCGCCAACGGAAAACCCGCTGAAGCGCTCGAACACTACGAGAAAACCGTCGCAACCAAACCATCCCACGCCCAAGCGTTCTTCTGTATGGGCAACGCCCACGCTCTTCTCGGACACCGCCCCAAAGCGGCTGAAGCCTACGAAAAAGCTATTGCCGCCAACCCCGAATATCCTGAAGCCCTCAATAACCTCGGAGTCCATTATTATGAGAAAGGCGAGAGCGAAAAAGCCATCGACCTGTACGAACGCGCGATCGCCCTTAAACCCGCTTATGCTGCGGCCCACAGCAACCTTGGCAACATCTACAAGGAGCGCAGCGAATGGGACAAGGCGATCGCCTGCTACCGCACGGCTCTTCAGAACGACCCGAACCTGACACAAGCGCTTAACAACCTCGGCCTCGCGCTAATGGATGGAACTTCCGACATCCCCGGCGCGAGAACCTGCTTCAAGCAAATTCTATCACGAAATCCGAATGATGTAACCGCCCTGACGCATATGGGCCTAACGTACTGCATCAAAGGCGCATTCTCGGAGGCTCTCGAATGGTACGAGAAAGCCTTGGCGCTAGAACCATCCTACCGCGACGCGCTTAACGACAAAGGCTCCGCCCTCAAAGCCCTGTGCAGAGTCGAGGAAGCTCTCTCCTGCTACGAGCGCGCCAAAGAGATGACCCCAAACGACCCAGACATTCATATAAACATTGCAATGACTTTGCTGGAACTGGGCCGTTTCGACGAAGGCTGGCACGAATACGAATGGCGCTGGCAAACAACCCAGTTAAAATCCGCTAAACGCCATTTCACCCAGCCGCAATGGCATGGCGAAGAAGGCCAAAGCCGAACGCTGCTCATCCACGCCGAACAAGGCTTTGGCGACACAATCCAGTTTTGCCGCTACGCACCTTTAGCTGCACAGCGGGGATGGAAAGTCGTCCTCGAAGTCCAACCCGAGCTTCTTTCACTGATGAAATCGCTCAAAGGCGTCGATGCAGCCTTCGTTACGGGCCAAACACGGCTTTTCTTCGACACCCACTGCCCGATGATGTCCCTCCCCCTTGCTTTCAATACAACGCTCGAAACAGTCCCCGCCAACATCCCCTATCTTTCTGCGGATCAAGAAAAAGTCGCCTCGTGGGCCGCCCGCATTCCGAAGACGCCCGGCACTCTCAAAGTCGGCTTGGTCTGGACAGGCAACCCGCGCCTCTTCTCCACCGACCTCGCTGCCGCAAACGAGCGACGGTCCCTAACCTCTGATGCGTTAGCCCCTTTATGCGACCTTAAAAACATCCAGTTTTATAGCCTCCAGAAAAACGGCTTCCCCCTCACCTCGGCCCCCTACATGATCGACTTCATGCCCGAATGCGCCGACTTCGCCGACACGGCCGCCTTAATCTCGAACCTCGACCTTGTCATCAGCGTCGACACCTCCGTAGCCCATCTGGCTGGAGCAATGGGAAAACCGGTCTGGCTTCTAAACCGCTTCGACACCTGCTGGCGCTGGCTCCTCGACCGACAGGATACGCCCTGGTACCCCACCATGAAAATCTTCCGCCAACCCTCTCCGGGCGACTGGGCATCGGTGATCGCTGAAGTCAAACACGCTCTAGCCTCCCAAATCCCGAATCCTGAATCCCCCTCTACCCCTCCTCATACCTTATCTCCAACACCTCCAGCGTATCCACCCCCGCCGGAGTCCTCACCTCCACAGCATCCCCAACGCGCGCCTTAAGCAGCGCCTTGGCAATCGGAGACACCCAACTGATTTTCCCTTTTGCCAAATCCGCCTCGTCGACGCCGACGAGCGTAACCGTTCGCTCCGTATCATCCTGCTTCACATATCGAACCGTCGCCCCGAAGAAAACCTGTGCACGGTTCTTCTGTTCCTTGGGGTCGACAACAATCGCCGTCTCAAGCCTTTTGGTCAGGTAATGAACCCGGCGGTCGATCTCGCGCAGCCTTTTCTTCCCATAAATGTAATCGCCGTTTTCCGACCTGTCTCCATTCCCGGCCGCCCATGACACAATTTCGACAATCTTGGGCCGCTCCTCGCGCATCAACTGCCGCAACTCCGCCTGCAACGCCGCACCCCCCCGAGGCGTCATGTAGTTTTTGACAGGCACAGCCGCAACTTCAACCTCAACGTCGTCGTTGTCGTCGTCTGTATCCTTTGTAAAAGCTTTACTCATTTCCGCGCCGCTCCAACATTTCCTTTATGCGCGCGGCCACAAGAGGCATTTCATCGAGAGGCGGATAACTCCACTTTTCAACGCGCCCCTCGAACGGGCGCGTAAAGCCGTCATCCCTCATAGCCTGATGGAACCGCCTGAACTTTTCCGATCCTCCAGGAAGCCCGATCACCATCACAGGCTTTCCGGTGGTGCACGCCTCGCAAACCATGTTCACGCTGTCACAAGTTACAAGGATCGTATCCGCCACCCCCAACATCCCAAAGTATGGGTTGGTCCCTTTGCCGTCCCATATGTAGCAGTTCGTATTCTTGAGACACTCTACTAATACAGCAACATTCTCTTCGCCAGTGCGCCGCGAAGTCGTTATCATCAAACTGCCCTGTTGCGCTGCGACCTCCGCGAGTTGCGCCGCAAGCACCCTCATTTCTCGTGAAGTAAATGAATACACAGAATTCGCCCCGCCGATGAGAACGGCTATGCGTGGCGCTTCGAGATGCGCGACTTGTGGCAAAAACTTGTCCGCTTCACGAGAAAGAATCTCCGCTGTAATGCGATGCAGCGAACCGCGTGTGGTTATGACATTCGGCCCGATCAACTGGTCGTGGCGCGGAACAACCACAAGGTCAAACCGCGAAGGATCGATGACAGGGTTTTGAATATGCACGGTAAAAGTCCCACGAGCACCGCCTTTGCGCGACTCTTTTCGCACATAAAGCGATGCAGCAATGCCCGCGCGCCCGCATGAAATCAGAACGTCCGGCCACGGCGGTGCAACAAGATCGCCCTTTGCACTGAACGCATGACGAAACCCGTGCCGCAGGAACGGCACGAGTTGTTTCCACGGCGTACGAAGCTTCACGCGTTTGACAATAGGCAAAAACCCGAGAGCCTCGGCCAACCCGATGCACTGATTTTCCATGCCTGCTTTGCCTTCGGTAACAACCCAGCATATTGCAGTGCTACATGAAATACACTCAGTGCCCTTGAAATTTGGATTTGACATTCGCATATCGTTTGTAGGTATTTTCTGGTTATAGAACTGAACCGAAATTTATGGTATCAACATCATGATTGTAACTCCACCCCGAAACGCCGTATGAAGCTCGTCAGACTTGACTCTATCGATCTTCGCATCCTGCGTGAGCTGCAGCAAGACGGCAGCATTACGAATGTTGCGCTCTCAAAGAAGGTAGGGATCTCTCCGCCTCCGTGTCTTCGCCGCGTCCGCGCGCTTGAAGAAGCGGGCTACATACGCGGGTATCACGCCGACATCGCGGCCGACAAAATGGGATTCGGCATCACCGTCTTCGCAATGGTCTCGCTCGCCAATCACAGCGAAGGAGACATCGCGCACTTCTCGAAACTCGTCGAGGGCTGGCCGCAAGTCCGCGAGTCCTATCTCATGACGGGCGACACCGACTTCCTCCTCAAGATCGTCGCCGAAGACTGGGAAGCCTTCCAAAAATTCGTCACGACGCAAATCAGCGCAGCTCCAAACGTGGCGCATATAAAATCGATGCCCGCGATGCGCCGGACCAAATACGCCCCTGGCGTCCCCGTCGAGGTTCCTTAGAAAGAAAGCGGACCCCCGCGTCTCAAGCACTGCCCCCAATACCCCTCACGCCCCCGGCGTCACGATCACCTTATCGACGCGCCGCCCATCCATGTCCACGACTTCAAACCGGGCATCCTCCCAAACAAAGCTATCGCCTTCCTTCGGAACACGCCCAAGACGGTACAGCATAAACCCTGCAATAGTCTCGAAATCGCCCTCGCCTCGCATATCCTTAAGCCCGATAAGCGCTTCGACCTCGTCTATCGGCATCATGCCGTCAAGCGCCCAGCTTCCATCCTTGCGCTTCACGGGTTTTGCGAGCGCCTCCTGACCGCGCTCTGGCATATCGCCCGTCACGCTCTCCATAATATCGGCAATCGACACAAGTCCCTCAACGCTGCCGTACTCATCGACCACAATCGCGATCTGTTGTTTCTCGCGCTTAAACTGCTCAAGCAACCTGAGCACCGTCGTTGTATCAGGAACAATCAACGGCGCACGCATCACCGTCCCAAGCGAAAGCGAAAGCCCGTCAAAACAAGCGTTCAGCAAATCCTTGGCGTGAACGATCCCGAGAATTTCCTCCATGTCTCCCCGCGCCACCGGAAACCGGCTATATCCGCTTGCGCGAATGGCATTCTGCTGATCCTTCGACTTGTCGTCGATGTCGAGCCACACCATATCGACGCGCGGCGTCATGATCGTCCTTACCGTCCTATCGGCAAGCCGCATCACCCCCTCAAGCATCTCTTTCTCGGCAGGCTTGAGAGCGCCCGACTCCGTCCCTTCGGCAATAACGTCCTTAACCTCGTCTTCCGTCACGCGCTGCGCTGGGGGGTTATGTAGCCGCAAAATCCTGAGTGCAAGGTCCGTCGAAACCGAAAGAACCCAGACCAAAGGCCCCGCGATCCGCGAGAGCCAGTTCATCGCTTTCGCAACGCGAACGGCAATCGCCTCGGCATAAGAAATTGCAATTCTCTTCGGAACCAGCTCGCCCACCACAAGGCTAAGATAGGTCACCACCATAACGGTAAAGCCGAGCGCAACCGCCTCTCCCCGTCCGGCAAAAAAGGGAAGAGTATCCAGATAAGCCCCAAGCTCCTCCGACAACGTCGCACCGCTGTACGCGCCCACGAAGATGCTGTTGAGCGTCACCCCGATCTGAACCGTGGAAAGAAAGGCAGAAGGAGCCTCTGCTACGTCGAGCGCAATCTTCGCGCCCTCGTTGTCGTCCTCGGCCATCTGCCGCAGACGGCCGCGCTTGGCAAGAACCATAGCCAATTCGGACATGGCGAAAAACCCGTTCAAAAGAACAAGCAAAAGGACAATGCCGACCTCGGCGCCTAAAGACAAAATATGAACCTCAAAGTGGTTTGGAGCACGATCTTAGAGCATCAACCACAAGTCGCGCAACTCCCCGCAATTTCTTCAGGAGAAACCCCCTGCTCTCTCAAAGCTCGCAACGTCACCGCCTTGTCGCGCTTTGCAAACCGCCTGCCCGAGAAATCTGCCAGCAGGATATGGTGATGATACTGCGGCGTTTCAAACCCCAGCAAAGCCTGTAGCAACCGGTGCACGTGCGTCGACGCAAGCAAATCCTCTCCGCGAGTCACAAGAGTCACGCCTTGAAGAGCATCGTCCACGGTTGCGCTCAGATGATAACTCGTTGGCACATCCTTCCTTGCCAGAACGACATCCCCAAACATCTGCGGCATCGCCTCAATCCGCCCGCGCGCCCTGTCTTTCCAGAACAGCGGCCCCGTCACCTTCATAGCCGCCTCCGTATCGAGCCTCCAGTTTGCCGCTTCCCCTCGCGCCAATCTTTCCTCTCGCTCGCTCTGCGACATCCTCCGGCAAGTCCCCGGATACATGACCGTCCCGTCTTCCGCATGAGGAGCAACGCCCGACTTTTGGGCCTCGGCTTCGATCTCCCGCCGCGAACAAAAACACGGGTAAACAAGCCCCATCCCCCGAAGCCTTTCAAGCGCCGCCGCATAATCCGCCAAATGCTCCGACTGCTTCCGAACCGGTTCTTCCCATTTCAGCCCCAGCCAAGCCAGGTCCTCCAAAATAGCCTGAGTAAACTCGGGCTTGCATCTCACAGGATCGATATCCTCAATCCGCAGCAAAAACCTCCCGCCTGCCGCCTGCCGCGCCGCGAACAGCGCAGAATAGGCATGGCCAAGATGCAAGAACCCCGTAGGGCTGGGAGCGAAACGCGTTACCGCCATATCAAAGTTGGAAATGAAGAAGCTTGTCTTTTGTTACCGCGCTCCTCGACGGAGTCAACCTTCTGATTTTATTCATGGCTTTGTACTCCGCCAAACCAAAAAACACCTCCGGATTGGCCGCGAACGAATTGGCAAAACCGACCGCCGCCGCTCCGAACTCTCGGCTTCTGGTTGAACGAATGGCCTTTTCGAACGCCTCCGCCGACGCAAGGATCTTTGCATCGCGCGAAGAGATCACAGCCTTGTGCGCGTCCAAAAGGTTCACTTGGTTGGGCTTCCAAGAAGCTGAATGGCTACCATTATAAATAAAAAGCGGCTCCTTTGATAAACTAAAACGAAGGTCGCGCGCACAAACCAGCCAATGCCAGTCCTCGCCATACCCCAACTCCTCTTTAAACCCGCCGACCTTTTCGAACGCATCTTTGAGAACAACTAACCCAGTTCCAGCTCCCATCCCGACCCCGGCGATAAGCGCCCACCGGGGTACCCCCTTCCAAAAGTTAAGTCTACTTGGATGAAGCACGCCGTTCGGCATCTTCCAGAAAAATTTGGCAATCGAGGCCTCTGTCTTTTCCTCTCGCATCTGGGCGATCTGCCGTTCAACCTTTACAGGAGCCCAAAAGTCATCATCGTCATGAAAAGCAAGAACATCGCCCCTAGCCACACGTACTCCCAGATTTCGCGCCGCGCTTACGCCCTTGTTCTCTTGCCTCACGACACGAAGCCGTGGGTCTTCGCACCCCTCCAGAACCTCACGAACGGGAAGCCGGGAACCATCGTCGACAACGATGACCTCGATATTCTGATAACTCTGGTTAAGAGCGTTCCTAACAGCCCGAGGCACTTCATCCGGACGATTGTAAGAAGGAATAATGACGCTAACCAAAGGCGATGCCGAAACATTCATTGTAAAATACGCATTTCAAAAATTAACTCTACGTATTCAAGTGCCTCAGAGGCGCAAAATCTATCCTTAATTTACTTTCGCAAAAACAAAGACGGAGAACGTGACTTCCGAGCAAAACACCCAGTGAACTCAACTTCCTCCTACTTCTCATCCCCCATCTTAAGCGCCGCGATAAATGCCGCCTGAGGAATCTCAACCTCCCCAAACTGCCTCATCCGCTTCTTGCCCTCCTTCTGCTTATCAAGAAGCTTCCGCTTACGCGAGATGTCGCCGCCGTAGCACTTCGCGGTAACATCTTTCCGCAACGCCGAGATCGTCTCGCGCGCGATGACACGCCCTCCGATAGCTGCCTGAATGGCGATCTTGAACAAATGCTTCGGAATAAGCTCCTTCAGCCTCTCGCAAAGCATCCGCCCGCGCGACTCCGCGTTGGCCCTGTGAACGATAATCGCCAAAGCATCGACCGGCTCGGCGTTCACAAGGATCGACATATTCACAAGATCGCCCTCGCGATAGCCTTCGAGGGTGTAATCAAAGCTCGCATACCCCCTGCTGATCGACTTAAGCCGATCATAAAAATCGAACACGACTTCATTAAGCGGCAACTTGTAAACCAGCATCGCCCGCGAGCCCACATAGGTCAGCTCGACCTGCTCCCCGCGCCGATCATTGCAAAGATGTAAAATAGACCCAAGGTATTCGTCCGGAGTCAAAATAGTCGCCTTGATCCAAGGCTCTTCGATGTGCTCGATCCTCACCGGATCGGGCATATCCGCAGGATTATGAAGTTCCTTGCGTGTCCCATCGGTTAGAAACACCTTATAGATAACCGACGGAGCCGTCGTAATGAGATTGAGATTAAACTCCCGCTCCAACCTCTCCTGAATAATCTCAAGATGAAGCAGCCCAAGGAACCCGCACCTAAACCCAAACCCGAGCGCCACCGAGCTCTCCGGCTCGAACTTAAAGCTCGCATCGTTCAGAGCCAGTTTGCCCAAGGATTCCCTCAAATGCTCAAAATCCGCAGCGTCCACGGGAAACAATCCGCAGAACACCACCGGCACCGAAGGCTTAAAGCCCGAAAGGGGTGTCTCAGCCGGATTCTTGTCGTCCGTAATCGTATCGCCGACCTTCGTATCGCTGATCTGCTTGATCCCCGCCGTAATGAACCCAACCTCTCCGGCTGAAAGTTCATCGACTTCAATCTTCTTGGGCGTAAAGATGCCAACGCGGTCGAGTTCCCGCACCGCCCCGGTCGACATAAATTTAACCTTCTGCCCCTTCCTGATCTTCCCGTCGACAACGCGCACAAGCACGACAACGCCAAGATAAGCGTCATACCAGCTATCGATCAGCAAAGCCTTAAGCT
This sequence comes from uncultured Rhodospirillaceae bacterium, assembly GCA_964559415.1. Classification (GTDB taxonomy): domain Bacteria; phylum Pseudomonadota; class Alphaproteobacteria; order UBA9219; family UBA9219; genus CAIXLI01. The sequence continues at coordinate 10,077 of CAZLIG010000006.1, read as the reverse complement.
TATCATCGGGATTCCCCTTGGGCGGCGGAAGCCTTGTGACGATAGCCTCCAGAACATCGTCGATCCCCTGCCCCGTCTTCGCCGAGATCAGAACGGAATCCGACGCATCCAGACCGATAACGTCCTCGATCTGTTGCTTGACCCGCTCCGGCTCCGCCGCAGGCAAATCGATCTTGTTGAGCACCGGCACAATCTCGTGATTATTATCGAGCGCCTGATAAACGTTAGCCAATGTCTGCGCCTCAACCCCTTGCGACGCGTCGACCACCAAAATCGACCCCTCGCAAGCAGCCAGCGACCTGCTCACCTCGTAGGCAAAGTCAACGTGTCCGGGCGTATCCATCAAATTAAGTTGATACGTCTCCCCGTCTTTCGCCTTGTAGTTTAGGCGAACGGTCTGAGCCTTAATCGTAATGCCGCGCTCGCGCTCGATGTCCATATTGTCGAGCATCTGCTCGCGCATATCGCGCTCTTCCACGGCTCCGCACCGCTGAATCAACCTGTCGGCAAGAGTAGACTTGCCATGATCGATGTGAGCAACAATCGAAAAATTTCTGATATGAGACTGATCTGTCATAACCCATTCCAAATAAACGCGTGTTTTTGAGCATACCGCCTGCCGAAATTCAAGAATTCTCGGTCTTGTCCGAGAATCCGCCTTTGGTCGCAACGCACGCACCTGCTATAATCAGTCGCGGACAGTACAGGAAAAACGGTGTCGATATAACCCTGCAAAGAGGGCGCTATGCCAGTTTTCCCTTGGGACCCAGCGGAGTTTTTCACGCTTAAATATGTGCCCAAAGACCTCCTAATCAAGAGGGCACGCATAGCTTTTAACTGCCTTCCAATATGCGAAACCCCTGACAAGGTTCTGACATATATGGAAAAATGCCTATCCCGGGCCGATGTCGGCTTGGAAGTTCTGGAAGCAAACAGAACGCATGATGAGATAGCGGCGATGGTCAGAGCTCGCTACTGGAAAGCTAAAAATATGCTTCCCCCTCAACGTCCTTCGCATCCTAACAAGTTGAAGCGTCGCGCCATCCCAAAACAGCACACAAAAGACCTCACCCCCTAGAAGCCTGTTATGATCCTAAGGAGGTCCGCCGGCCTTGCCTGGCCCCGTCTCCGAAAAAGCCCCTCACTGTACCGGCTCCCTGAGCGCCTAAGATTTTAACTCAGCACCACCGCCGAAACCAGCCTTCCCTCCTGTGGCAACCCGTGCAATGAAACAAAGCGATGACTGAAAAACCGCTCCGGATCGGCGCAGGTATCCGCAAGCGAAGGCTCCACCGAAGCAACGCCTAGCCCCTGCAGCTTTCCGAGCACATACCCGGCCAAATCGAAGTGGTAATGTCCCGCCTTCGTGCTAATGGAAAAATACTTCTCGTTATCGGAAGACTCGGCCAAAAAAGGAGCAGGGAACTCAGACCCGACTTCATAGGAACGCTGCCAAATGCAGGGCCCGATCGCAGCCTGAATCGACTTCCTCTTTGCTCCAAGCTTCTCCATCGCCTCAAGCGTATTCTCAAGAACCCCGCCAATGGCGCTCCGCCACCCCGCATGAGCCGCACCTATTACACCCGCGCTCTCATCCGCCAAGAGAACGGGAACACAGTCAGCCGTCAGAATGACAAGAGCCATGCGGTGCTGATCCGTCACGAGCGCATCGGCATCCGGCATATTATCCGGGACCCAAGGCTCTTTCACAGAAATAACGTTAGCCTCGTGCCTCTGACAAACGCCCACAACCCTCTCCTTGGGAACCCCCAAAAAGAGCGCGACGCGCCCACAATCCACAGAAGCATCACGCCATCCCTCAGGCTTGGCAAACCAGCTCTTCCCGATAGCGCGACAAAAAAAAGCATGTTTCACGCCCGTAAGGGCGCCAAGATTACCGGCGAATAGAACGTTTTCACTCATAACGGGCAAAACCAAAAATAATCGGAACCGACAATATACACGCCCTCTTCCAAATTTTGAAGCCGCGAGGCAGGATAACTTGGAAAACGAATCCCGCCCTACGGCAAACCGCTTCAACAACGTCGGCGATCATCTAATGTTTCTCGCATTTCTCTTAGGCGGCATGGCCGCGTTCGCATGGGTTTACCTGGCCGTGGCCAACGGAAAGTTCTGGCTTCCCCTTATGCCCGAGCCTACCGACAACCTCGCCTCCGCCGCTTCTGTCGATATCATTGTCCCGGCAAGAAACGAAGCTTCCATCCTTCCTCACACGCTGCCCTCGCTCTTGGCCCAAGCCTACCCCGGAGAATGGAAAGTCATCCTCGTCGACGATCACAGCACCGACGGCACGGCAGACCTCGCGCGCAAAATAGCCGCCGACATGAAGCGCTCGGAACGCCTGACCGTTATGAAAGCCCCCGACCTTGCGGCAAACTGGAGCGGCAAAGTCGCTGCCATGAACGTAGGCGTGATCAAAAGCGAAGCCGAGTTCATCCTCTTCACCGACGCCGACATCCGCCATCCGAGGCGAAGCATCGAAAAGCTTGTGGCAAGGGCACAGGACAAAAAGCTCGACCTTATTTCGCGCATGGTCCGCCTGAACTGCGAAAGCGTCGCGGAAAAGCTCCTGATCCCCGCCTTCGTCTTCTTCTTTGCAATGATCTACCCTTTCCGCCGAGCCAACAACCCGGCATCCCGGACAGCTGCCGCTGCAGGCGGAACAATCCTCGTGCGCCGCTCTTTGCTTAACGCCATCGGAGGCCTTGGAGCGATCAAATCCGCCCTCATCGACGATTGCAGCCTCGCTAAAGAGATCAAGCAGGCCGGAGGCCAGATCGAACTGACAATGACAAAAGAGATCATAAGCGTCCGCCCATATCCTCGCATAACGGATGTCTGGAAAATGGTGTCGCGCACGGCCTACACGCAATTAAAACACTCTCCCCTCGCTCTTGTCGCAACCATAACAGGCTTAAGCATCCTCTTTTTCGCGCCATACCTGCTTTTGCTCTTTGCACCGCCGGTCGCTGCCCCGATGGCAGGGCTGATCGCCGCTATCCTGATGATTTCGCTTTATGCCCCAATTGTGAGATTTTATGGTCTGCCCTTCGCATGGACGTTGACTTTACCCGTCGCGGCGTTGGTATATGCTGCGGCAACAGTAGACTCAGCAAGGCTTTATCACTTGGGGAAAGGCGGCCAATGGAAAGGCCGCGCTCAGGCATAAGGGTCTCTCGGACACGCCGGAAAGAACCATGACCACACAAGAAACAGCACAGATTGATGCACCCGGCGGCAAAAACGCCGAAAACGAGAATTTTCCGGTAGGATCATTTTTGATCCGCCCCTCCCTGCGCCAGCACATCCATGCCTTATACAAATTCGCCCGCGCGGCAGACGACGTGGCAGATCACCCGCTCCTCTCCCCGCAGGATAAGGTCTCTAAACTTGAAAAGTTCGCGGTCACCCTCCTCGACGCCAAAAACGACGAAATTCCCGAAGCGGTAGAGTTGCGCAAAAGCCTTAGGCAAACGGGCGTCTCCCCGCAGCACAGCCTCGACCTTCTGACGGCCTTCAAGAGAGACGCCACCCAACTTCGGTACCGCGACTGGTTCGACCTCATCGATTATTGCAATTTCTCGGCCGCCCCTGTGGGCAGGCACGTCCTTGAACTCCACGGCATAGGCCGGAATGCATGGCGAGCGAGCGACTCCCTGTGCAACGCGCTCCAGATCATCAACCACATTCAGGATTGCGCCGATGACTACCGCGAACTCGACCGCGTCTACCTCCCGATGGATCTTTTGGCGCTCCGTGGAGCCGCTGTCGAGGACCTTGCGCGCGAAAAATCCACCGACAGCCTACGTAGCGTTCTGCATGAAATTTTGAGTCGCCTCACCCCAATGCTCAAAGACGCGAGAACTCTGCCCCACGAAATCCCGGACCTCCGCCTCCGCGCCGAAGTCTCGGTCATTTGCTCGCTTGCCGAACGCCTTACAACGCTTTTGCATCGCCGCGATCCTTTGTGCGACAATGTCAAACTCTCCAAGCCTCAGGTCTTCATGGGAACCATCGTCGGCATAGCGAGATCGGTCGAATGGTAAATTTGACATACGAAGAAGCTATCAAGCAGGTTAAGGCTCAAGTCGAGGCCTCGCGAACCTCTTTCCGCGCGGGCATGGCGATCCTCCCGAAAGACCGCCGCGAAGCCATGTACGCGCTCTACGGCTTCTGCCGTGCTGTCGACGACATCGCCGACGACAGCCCATCGGCCGAGGCCGCGAAAGAAGAGTTGCAGAAATGGCGCTCAAGGATCATCGGCGTGTTCCGCAAAGTCCCGAGCAACGCCATTACTGTCGCACTACTTCCCGCGATCTCGAAATTCCACCTCGTCGAAAAAGACTTCCATGCGATCATCGACGGCATGAAGATGGACTCTACAGCCATTATCGCCCCCGATTCCGCCACGCTCGACCTCTATTGTGATCGAGTAGCCAGTGCAGTGGGGCGCGTCTCCATCCGCATTTTTGGCGCATCCGACGAGTGGGGCGAAAAAGTCGCCCACCATCTTGGCCGGGCCCTGCAGCTCACCAACATACTGCGCGACCTCGGCGAAGACGCTGCGCGCGGCCGCCTCTATCTCCCCCGCGAACTCCTCGATAAGCATAGCGTAACAAGCCGCGACCCCAACCTCGTCCTGAGCGCTCCCGAGCTTCCAAGAATCTGCCGCGACCTCGCGATGACCGCACGCAAGCATTATGCGGAAGCCGACGCCTGCATGGCGAAATGCAGTCCCGAAACGATACGCCCCGCGCGCATCATGAGGGACTACTACGGCGCAATCTTCGACCGTCTGGTCCAAAACGACTGGCGCAACCCGTCGAAGCGCATAAGCCTTCCCTGTTGGAAAAAACTGCTCCTTCTTTTCAGAGGCATGAGACGATGAGCGTCAGGCGCGTGCACATCGTAGGAGCCGGAATGGCGGGCCTGTCGGCCGCGCTCCAGCTCTCGCTGTCCGGCGAGAAAGTTGTTCTCTATGAAGCCGCGCCCTTCGCGGGAGGCCGTTGCCGCTCTCACTTCGACCGCGATCTCGACTGCCGGATCGACAACGGCAATCACTTGGTGCTCTCGGGCAACACGGCCGTCCACGATTTTCTGTATCTTACAAACGCGCTTCACACGATGGGAGGCCCCGGCAAGCCTGTCTTCCCCTTCGCCGATCTTGTAACTGGCGAACGATGGGCGATAAAGCTTAATAACGGAATCATCCCGTGGTGGATCCTCGACAAGAAGAAGAGGGTGCCCGGCACAAGCATTCGAGATTACTTCTCGATGGCAAAAATCCTTGGTGCCTGCCCCGAGACAACCCTGAAGGATTTCACGCACCACAAAAGTCCTTTCTACTCGCGCTTCCTCGAACCCCTTGTTGTCGGCGCGCTGAATACTGAACCCGAGATAGCCTCGGCCTCGCTCCTGCGCAGCATACTCCTCCAAACTTTTGCTGCGGGCGGCCGCTCCTGCATCCCGCTCATCCCCAAGGTCGGGCTCTCCGAAACCTTCGTCATGCCGTGCCTGACCGTCCTCCGCCAGCACGGAGCCGAAATCAATTTCTACCACCGCCTCCGCGCCATGCTGTGGGAAGGCGATTGCGTTCGCCAGCTCACTTTCAATAACGGAGCCGTCGAAATCGCCCCGCAAGATTGGGTCATCCTCGCCCTGCCCGCATGGTTCATGCGCGAGATCCTGCCCGAAGTGCCCACGCCGAACGACTTCCGCTCGATCCTCAACGCTCACTTCCGCGTCGGAAACACAATCCCGCTCGAACACGGCTTCGTAGGATTGATCGGCGGCTATTCCGAATGGCTGTTCCTGCGCAACGGCGTCGCCTCGGTCACGGTAAGCTGCGCCGAACGCTTTCGCGATTACACCCAAAGACAAATGGGCCAGCTCGTCTGGGAAGAGGTCGCAGCCGTCCTGAGCCTTGACCCTAAGAAAATCCCGCCTCACAAGCTGTTCCTGGAAAAATACGCCACCATCGCCGCGACGCCAGAACAGGACGCCCGCCGCCCCTCCTCCTACACCGGCTGGAAGAACGTAGCGCTCGCCGCCGAATGGACCGCGACGGGTCTCCCCTCGACAATAGAAGGCGCCCTGCGCTCCGGCCTCAAAGCCGCCCAAGTGGTCATGCGCTGGAAGTAAACTCCCCCATCGTCAATATCGCGTCTTCAATGCCCACAAAAAAAGGGCCCGAACCAGCATAGGCCCGAGCCCTTTTTTGAAAACTAATAGACTACTAGTCCTTGCGAACCGGATAGTCGTCGTTTGACGATCCACGAATACGCTTGCTCACGTTCTGATAGGCGATGCGCGCATGATCGACGCAGTACGGCAGTCCTTCCTGAGCCGCGCAACCGCAAAAGCGGAAATCGGCAGAACGGGGATCGCCGACTGGCCAACGGCAATGACGGTCTCCGGCCTTTGTCATCGCAATGCCTTCGCTACGAACGGAACCGCCGATTCCTTCTAGTGAGCGGAAGATATCGCGAGCGGTCGGGATAGTCCGTGCCGTCACAGGAGCAACCGGCACGGGAACGACAGGCAAATGGCGCAACATACGCTTGCGGTTCGACCTCATGCCCCCCATTCCGCCTGTTGCGCACTGCAACCCGGCGCCGGGCGTGGTGGCGGACTTCTGAACCGACAATTTCAAACGATGAGCCTTACCGATAACGGCGTTGCGGGTCAGTCCGCCGATGCATTCAGCGATTTCGCTGGCGGAATGGTTGCCCCACATATCCTTGAGCATCTGAATTTTTTGCTCGGTCCATGTCATGAAGAAAACTCCTGGTGGTTTGATGGCGGGAAGGCTCCACCGGGACCGGAACGACCCCGGAATGAGCCTCGAAAACCTTAAGACGTTAACCACTAGACTTAGTGGCTTACACGCAAAGGTCATACCACGGAGTGCGAATCGATTCTACAAAACACATCATATTGTGGATGAATTGTGAACAACAACTAAATGTGGATTTTTAACCATCTGAATCGTTTACGTTTTATTAACTTACTCACAGGAAACGAAAATTAATCTTTTGGTAAGAAATCGAAAAATTAACTAATTTATCCACAACTTTCTTTGCCCGATTCCGGGTTTTTGGGCCACCGAGTCGCCGAATCGAGTCACCTTGCGTGGGTAAACCCCTATCTGGGAAAGCGAATTGCGCAGAGCATCGAGAACCGCGTATATTCGAATTCCTCCCAAGGTTGCATCCGCACAGACGTCGTTCCCGAACAGGCAAGTAATGCAAAAGACCATCAGTATCATCCCCAAGCTGATTATTCTGACATTCCTTTTCCTAATCCTTCATCTGTCGCTACTGGCGGTTTACCTCAAACAAATGAAAGAGGCGACGCTGGAGGAGCGCAAAATAGCCCTTCGCCAGATCGTCGAGTCCACCATCAGCACGATCGACTATTACCACCAGCTCGCAGAGAACGGCGTCTTCTCGGAAGACCAGGCAAAAGAACATGCAAAACAGGTCGCCCGAAGCATCCGCTACAGCAATAACGGTTACCTGTACGGATTAGACCCAAGCGGCATAGCTCTTTTCCACGGAAGCCGTCCTTTCGACGAGGGCAAATCCCATTTCGATTTTTCGGACATCAACGGCAAGCATTTTGGCAAGGAGATCGTCGAAAAGAGCCAGACCGAAAGCGGCTACACAGCCTACATGTGGCCCAAACCCGGCTCGACCGCCCCCTTCCCCAAATTGGTCTATTACATGCAATACAAACCTTGGGAATGGACGATCATCAGCGGCAGCTACATCGACGACATAGACGTATCATTCATTCAGGAGATGAATAAATGGGCCAAGCGCGCCACGCCCCCCTTGCTGCTGCTCTTCGTCGTTGCCTTTTACATAGGCCGAACAATTTCGAAACCCATCAAGGAACTGGAGCGCGCGAAGGAAGCTGCCGAAGCCGCCACGCGCGCCAAGAACGACTTCCTTTCGACGATGAGTCACGAGATAAGAACGCCGCTCAATGCAATCATCGGCATGTCGCAGCTGCTTCTCGACACCGGCATGAAACCGGAACAAATGTCGATGACCAGAATAATTTCGGAGTCTGGAGAGACGTTGCTTTCGATCATCAGCGACATCCTCGACTTTTCAAAAATCGAAGGAGGGAAGCTTAAATTTGAGGAAATCGAATTCCCGCTGTGCCCCACGGTTTCGGACGTCATGAGCGGACTCTCATTGAAAGCGCGCGAAAAGAATCTCGACCTGCTTTCCGAGGTAGACCACAACGCCCCTCAAGTGGTAATCGGCGATCCCGCGCGCTTCAAGCAAATCCTTTACAATCTGGTCGGAAACGCCATAAAATTCACTCTTTCCGGCTACGTCCTTGTCCATGTCGAAGCCGAAGACAAGGGATGTGACAATGTCGTTCTCAAAATTTCGGTCATCGATACAGGCATCGGCATTCCGGAAAGACAGCTCTCCAAAATTTTCGAGAAGTTCACACAAGCCGACAGATCCATAACCCGGCGCTTTGGCGGAACCGGGCTTGGCCTAAGCATCTCGCGCCACTTGGTAACGCTTATGGGAGGCGATATCTCCGTCACAAGCAAAGAAGGCCACGGCTCCACATTCTCGTATACTCTCCCGCTCAAGCGCAGCACGGCAGGCCTAGCCATCAACATCCCCGGCATCGACCTGAAGGGCTTGTCGGTTCTGCTGGTGGACAACCATCCCCAAAGCGCGAAAATCACGAAAAACTATGTTGAACGTACAGGACTGCAGTGCGACATTGCCCTCAATGACGAAGAAGCAATGCAAAAGGTCCAAGCCGCAACCGCCGCCTACAAACCTTACGATCTTGTCATTATCGACAACAAACAGCAGGACCAGGCTTTTCTCCATCTTTGCGAAGAGATCTCAAAGGGAGAAGCAAAGCCGCTTATCATGCTGCTTGCAGCCTATGGCCGCATAACGTCTCTCGACCGGCTCGCACAATACGGAGTATCCGGCATCCTCCCAAAACCCTACTGCCCGGTTTTATTCGATGCGATGATCAAAGTCCTTATCCGCGACAGGAACACACCGGCCGAGCAGGTTGTAACTTCCGAGATACTCAAGCACTCGCTGCAAAAAGAGAAGACGAACTTTATTTGCGCAACGCCGGGCACCGGCCTCCACGTTCTAGTGGCCGAAGACAATCAGGTGAACGCTATCTTGATAAAGAAAATCCTGACAAAATTCGGCTGCACGCTCGAGATGGCGAACAACGGAGCCGAAGCGCTTGAAAAGGCGATGATGAATAAATACGACCTCATTTTCATGGACTGCCATATGCCTGTGATAGACGGCATCGATGCCGCAAAGCGCATCAGAAACGCCGAAGCGCCCCTCAACAAGCATTCGATTATCATCGCCCTCACGGCGGACGTGATGACCGGCTCCAAAGAGAAGTGCCTGCAAGCCGGAATGGACGACTTCATCGCCAAACCCTTCAAACAGGAAGAAATCGCCGCTATTCTAATAAAATGGAAACGCGCCTGAAGCCCGTCATCCCACAAAGGTGTTGCACTTGTTTCGTGAACTCACCGAGTCCATCGACTCAAATCTCCTCTCCGCTAACCCAGCGGAGGAGCGGAAGTTGCCCTCGCAAAGCAACAGGAAGGTGAGGTGAATCCCCCCTCTCCCAACCGTCATCCCCGCGTAGGCGGGGATCCCATTTCCTTCTTCTTCGCGCTCAAACCAGCCTGGACTTCTGAACCGCCGCCGCAATAAACGACCTAAAAAGCGGATGTGGCGCTAACGGCTTGGACTTCAGTTCCGGATGGAACTGCACCCCGACAAACCAAGGATGGTCCTTGCGTTCGACAATTTCCGGCAGCTCCCCATCCGGCGACATCCCCGCAAACACCAGCCCCGCCTTTTCAAGCTGCGGCCTATAGGTGACGTTCACCTCATACCGGTGCCGATGCCGCTCATGAATCAAATCCGTTCCATAAATCTCATGAACTTTCGTACCCTTAACGAGCTTGCACGGATAAGCCCCAAGCCGCATCGTCCCGCCGAGATCTCCGTTCGACTTACGAATCTC
>CAZLIG010000005.1:20971-26176 GCA_964559415.1 uncultured Rhodospirillaceae bacterium | reverse complement strand
ATTAACAGTCACCTGCTCTACCGCTGAGCTACCAGGGAATCGGGGGGTATGTATAAAGGGCGAAAATCGGAAGCGCAACCGTGAAATTTCTTTGATTTCCAATATTTATTGCAGAGAGGTGATTATAGTCGACCAAAAGTCGCGGACGAAGCGCGTTTTTTGAGTGAAACGCGACCGGAACAAGAGACGCGCGCGTGCAACGGTTTTACACGAATCCAAATTTCCCTTTGTTTCCGCCTTGCAACAAGGTTAAAAACCGATAGACTTCACCTTCGCGCGTGTCCTTGATTCGTGTTGATCCCAAGTTGAGAGAAACCAATGGCTGAAGATACGGCTAATCCTGCCGATCCATCGATGGAGGAGATTCTCGCCTCGATTCGCAAGATTATCTCTGACGATAATCAGCCTGAGGCGGCGCCCCCGGCCGAGACGGAGCCTGAAGAGGTGATCGAGCTAACTCAGGAAATTCAAGAGGATGGTTCGGTGGTTGATGTGAAAGCTCAAGAAGAGCCGCCACCTCCCCCTGCGCCGCCTGAACCTGCGCCACCTCCACCTCCGCCGCCGCCGCCACCGCCCCCACCACCGCCTTCTGCGGCGCCTGTGGCCCCCACGGAATCGCTTGTATCCGATCCCATCGCGAGCACAGCCGCGTCGACATTCTCATCTCTCGCCAACACGCTGGAAATCGAGCGCTTGGCTTCAGGTGTGAACGGTGCCACGTATTTGGGGAACGGCCATCGAACGCTTGAAGACATGGTGATCGAGCTGATGCGGCCGCTGCTGAGGGACTGGCTCGACAAGAACCTCCCCGCGATAGTCGAACGCCTCGTCCAAAAGGAAATCGACCGCATCGCGCACCGCTCTTAGGTGCCCCTAAAACATAAGTATTGCGTCAAAAGGTAGCTTAGAACGGCAAAAATGCGTTGAATGAGCATTTTCGCACGCATATTAACGCTGTCTGGCGAATGTTTCGTCGGTGAAAGTAAATTCTGGTGTTACGCTTAAGGCATTTTCAAGCGTAAGGAGAATTATTGTGGTTAATAATTCACAGGGTACAATCTTGGCTGAACGCCAAAAGGAACCTCCAAAGGTGGTCGAGTTAACGCCAGCCGACATCAAATGTGCAGAGGCTCGTAAAGCTTTCAAAGAAGGCTCGTATTATCTTGCATTGCGAACCTGGAAGACCGCCAAAAGGCTGGGAAGCATTAAAGCTGTAGAAGACCTAGCGGATGTCTATGCTCCGGGGTCGAGTATGCCCAACGGAGTTCTGCGCAAAAGGCTAAAGCCGATCAAAAAGTCGGAACGGTATTTTATTTCAGATTGCCTCCGCGCGCGCGCCCAGAGAATGAAAAAAAAAGCTACCTTGACCTTAGGCTAATGTAACGTTTTTAGTCTCTGTCTGACAGGCTCTTCGTCGATGGAGTCGAGTTTGCGCACGACGTGAGAAATCTCCTTTTGCAGCCTAAGTCCTTCCTGTGCGAGCGCCCTGATTTGTTTCGTTGCCAAATCCTGTTGCTTCTGCAACTGGTCGAGAGCTTCGCTAACCCGCTGAACTGACCGAACCTGATGCCCCGCCATCTCGCTTAAAGACAACGCAATAACATCCCGCAGTTTGCGCAGCCACAACGTAGCGGCGAAAGCGATGCCTGCGAGGCTGAAAATAGCCACACCTGCAAGAAGAAAAATGACTTTGGAGTCCATGGCAATCCCTCCGGACAATCGACGATAGCAAATGGACCGGAGAAGTCCACGAAAACTGACAAAGCTGAATCAGCGCGTTAAATCGGGTGCAATCATAAGTGGCGATTTGCCTCCGGCAAGCTTCGCCCGATAAACTTGAAGGCTTTCGATAATGCGCTGAACGTAGTTGCGCGTTTCCTGAATCGGGATCAGTTCCACCCAATCAATCGGATCGATCGCCCCGTTCCGTGGGTCGCCAAACTTTTCCAGCCACTCTCGAACGCGCCCCGGCCCCGCATTGTACCCCGCAAGCGCCAGAATATATGACCCCTCAAACCTGTCGATCTGTTGAGCCGCAAAAGCGGTTCCCAATTGGAGGTTATAGGAGGGTTCCCCAAGCCGGGCTTCGCTGTAAGTCAACCCCACCTTTCTGCAAACGTCTTTGGCGGTGCGAGGCATAAGCTGCATAAGTCCCCGAGCCCCGGCACTGCTCGTCGCCTCGGGATTAAAAGTGCTCTCCTGCCTGATAAGTGCATGGGTGAAAGCTGCCTCGGGCGGGGTGGGAACCTGCATCGTGATCAGCGGAAACCCTCCATTGTACACAAGGAAGTTCTTCTGATGCGCCGCCTTGACCGCCGCGATGCCGAGGTCTGGCCTGCGCAACTGTCCAGCCACTTCCGCCAATAGAACAAACTCGACACGCTTCGCCGCCCCTAAGGCTGATGCCCTGAAGAAGGCTCGCGCGCGCTCAGTTTCACCGATCTCGCTAAGTTTCAAAATCGCGCGTATTTCGTCGCGAGCAAAAAAAGTCTTTCGAACTCCATCGGGAATGGGCGGATCTGACTTCACCGCCAAAACAGGCTGAGCAAAAATCCGTGTCGCCGCAAGCTGTCCATAGAATGTCGTGTTGAACACCGAAGCATCCTCATACGCCTGAAGCGCCTCCACCTTATCGCCCAAAACCTCATAGGTGCGCCCGAGCCAGTAGGCTCCGCGCGCCCGGGTTATCGGAGTTGAAGCAGTGTCATAAAGGTTATGAAAATGCTTAACCGCCAGATCCGGCTTATTGAGAAAACGCAGCGCAAGCCACCCGCTAAGGAACTCCGCCTGTGCGAGCGTTCTCGGAGACGATTGCCCGTGCATTGACGCGAGCCTGTAAGCTAGATTGAAATCCCTCCGCTCAATCGCCCGGCGGGTCATAATCGCGCGCTGTTCCCACCAGGCTTCCGGATTGCCCAGATCGGAAGGCGGATTCAAAAGGACATCCACAGCATCGTCGTCGCGGTCGTTCTTCACATCATAGCGCAGCCGTTGATAAAGAAGCCCCGGATCGTTACGCGCATCCTTCCCAATCTGATTAAGCCAAGCAGGCGCATTGCTGTCGTTCGAGGCAAGAGAAATCCGCGCGGCAAGAAGATTCCTGTCGTTCTCTCCAAGGTAAGAGGCCATCCGCCGGGCTTCGATGAAATCGTTCCGCCACAAAAGCTTGTCGGTGCGCTCCCACATATCGCTGGCGCTCAGCCAATCTCCGAAGCGGGCATAAAAAGCAGTTTGTTCATCGGCAGAAAATTCGTTCTCGATCCACCGCATCCGCACGGCTTTCCGAGCCTTTTCTCCCATGCCGATATGGTTAAGGGCATCGACATAACGATAGAAACCCACCAGCGTAAGAGGTTGCCTTTCCGAATACAGCGCAACAACCTGCGATGGCGGCACATTCTCGGGGATCTTCTGTTCGGCAATCATCTGAATGCCCTTAAGCCCCGGCCATGATGGGTTGTCGGCAATAAATCCGGTAAGTTGGTCGAAGGAATAGCTATTCCCCGGCATAGCCATAATGGAACCGCGCAGAACCTTGTTCAGAATGCGATCCGGCCCCTTATAGACCAAGGTTTCAGCAATTCCGGTCTTTCCCTCCTGAACAACCGCAAAAGCCCTCCGATACCACGCGGCGGTGCTGTCGGCAGGCTTTGGGGCTGCGGCAGCCTTTCGTGGCGCAGGCTTGCGGAGTTCCTTTCCGCTAGAAGAGGCGGAAACTTTGCGGGTAGGTGGGACGTTTTTGAACGCTGCAATGGCAGGGGAAGCGGTAAGAAGGAAACAGAGTAACAGTAGGATAAAACGGGGCATTTCTGGAAGGTAGTTAGGGAAAAAGGGCCGATACGGATACCATCAATACCGACCCCATGCCTTAACAGATTCACCGATGGACGCCAACACTTCTCTCGGGTACATAAAGGCCTATGACTACGAAGGCAGAAGAACGTGCTCTGGCGCAAAAATACGTGTCTCTAAACCGACGCGCGCGCCACGACTATTTCATCACCTCGACGTTCGAGGCAGGCCTTGTGCTGGCCGGAACCGAGGTCAAATCGTTGCGCACGGGCCAAGCGAGCATCCAAGAGGCGTTCGCCCAGCCGAAGGACGGTGCGATTTATCTTTTGAATGCCTACATCCCCGAATACAAACAGGCTGGCGCCCATCTCCAACACGAAACCCGCCGCCCCCGCCAGCTTCTCCTGCACAAGCGTGAGATCAACAAGATGCTGGGCGCGGTCAAGCGCGACGGCATGACGTTGGTCCCGCTAGGGATATATTTCAACAAACGCGGTATAGCGAAAGTCGAAATCGGCTTGGCAAAAGGCAAACAGCAACGCGACAAGCGCGAGGCAATCAAACAGCGTGAGTGGCAGCGCGACAAAGCGCGCATCATGCGCGACAAGGGCTAAACGCTCTGACACTTAAGTGATTACGCCCTCGCGGTCTATGCCGCTAGCACGTGTACGAGTTCGTGTGACGGCTGCTCTGTGTATAGGCGACGCCGCTATTCTTGACCGCTGGCGCTTGATCTACGGACGCAGGCGGGACTTCTCCCGTGTTAAGAATGGCGTAAAGCTTGCGTCCAAAAGTATTGCGTACTTTTTTTTTGGCATCTTTTTCACGTTTCTTTTTCAGCGGCTTCACAACCTTCTGAAAAGTGCGAATAGCACCTTCGTTCTGAACAACCGTCGTTTGAATTTTTCTAAGCGTCTGTCCCGCCTTTGTGGTTGTGGTTACGATGGTTTTGGATCCCTTCACGCCCGCAAACAAGGACTTGCCCCTCTTAAAGAGCTTGGAAAGAAACCCAACTTGTTTCCCAGCCTTGGCTACCTTGGCAACCGTTTTGATCTCTTTACCGGCCTTCGCTGCCTTCCCAATGGTCTTTGCGGCTTTCGCTGCCCGCGCAACTTTTGCCGCAGTAGCCATGCCCGCCACAACTTGTCCGCCGGGAATGAAGAATGTTGCAACGGAAACGGCATCAACCGCACCCCATAACAAAGCTTCGCCGTATTTGCCCTCTTTCATGCATGAATACGACGCCGCGAACGGAATGATGCACTCCGCGCCCGCCTTCGCGACCGTCTTGAAAAGAGACTTGTTTTCCGTTGCGGACTGCTTACTGTCGATGTTTGTCGAAGTCTCAGCGGCCGGAGTTTTTTCCGTGTTTTGCGCTGGGCTATCTTCGATCTCTTCCTGCTTTGCTGCTTG